>JAYWDF010000568.1:0-1594 GCA_043779985.1 Akkermansiaceae bacterium
ATTTCGGGCATGGGAGTCTTTTCGGGCTTCCATGCCCCCTTTTTTCCGCTGCTAAAGCATTGCGCCTGAATAACTCATGAATTCTGGGACAGGCTCTAACTAGTGGGGGGATATAGACTTTTCTGTGACCTATCAATGACTAATTTACCGTTTGCCCACTCTATCACTGCACCGTTGCCACAGGCATCCGAATCCCGCACTTGGGGGATTGAATGCAAGATGGAAGAGTTCCGGGCCCAGCATACGACCGGGCCGAGCTACCGTGAGCGACTCGCCCCCCATGGCACATAACGACCCAATTCCAGCAATGATTATCTATAGAATCCGCGAGTGCACTCCTTCCCAGAAAGATCGTGTTTGCTAGTTGGATATAGGC
Organism: Akkermansiaceae bacterium; assembly: GCA_043779985.1. Taxonomy (GTDB): domain Bacteria; phylum Verrucomicrobiota; class Verrucomicrobiia; order Verrucomicrobiales; family Akkermansiaceae; genus Luteolibacter. The sequence goes on from JAYWDF010000568.1 coordinate 377, forward strand.
TGCGCTCCGACTCGGCGACCACGCCGAAGAAGTCGATTACGATGTCGCAGGTGAAATGGAAAAGCCATTCGACGGTGGATTTGTGGGTAGGTGGACAATCTGGCATGGAACAGGACCGTTCATGAGCAGCCCCCGCTTTAGGGATGATGCCGGGGCAGGCACCAAAGGACAGTTGGAAGCGGCCGCTTACGCGCCTTCCGAATATTCCCCCGACCTGCCGCTTGCCCTCTGCCGTCGGCTCGCTAAGGTCGCGCCGCCCGATGTCTGATTCCTTCGTCCACCTTCACCTTCACACCGAATTTTCCCTCCTCGACGGCATGATCCGCATCAAGGATCTGGCCAAACGCGCCAAGGAACTTGGCATGCCCGCAGTGGCGATGACCGACCACGGCAACCTCTACGGGGCGATTAAATTTTACCAAGAATGCAAAAAGGCCGGGGTGAAACCGATCCTCGGCTGCGAAATCTACCTCGCCCCGGGGAAGATGGAAGACAAGAAAGAAATCGCCGGACGCAAGCGCTCGACCCACATGACCTTGCTCGCGGAGAACAACGAGGGTTGGAATAATCTCAGCAAACTCGTTTCCAAGGGGAATCTCGAGGGCCTCTATTACGGAAAACCCCGCGTCGACCGCGACACGCTGCGCGAATTCTCCAAGGGGATCATCTGTCTGACCGGTTGCATTTCCGGCCCGGTCAACGAATGGCTGCGTGCCGGCGACGAGGAAAAAGCGCGCGAGACCCTCGTGGAAATCGTGGACATCTACGGCAAGGAAAATACCTACGTCGAGATCCACAACCACGGCCTCGAGCCACAGCGGCTGGTCACCCCTTCTCTGCTCAAATTCGCCAAGGAAATGGACCTCAAGGTCGTGGCTGCAAACGACGTCCATTTCCTCAATAAATACGATCACGAGGCGCACGACGTGATGATCTGCATCGGCACCGGGCATCTAGTGATCGATGAAAACCGGATGCACTACACACCGGAAGTCTATTTCAAGACCGCCGAGCAAATGCGTGAGATCTTCGCCGATGTGCCAGGGGCCTGCGATGCTACGTTAGAAATCGCCGAGCGCTGCAACGTCAGTATCAAGCTGGACTCCACCAGCTCCGAGAAATATCCGCAGTTCGGCACGCCTGATGGCAGCCCTCGTGAGGAGTATTTGATGAAAGTCTGCCGCGACGGGCTGGTGAAACGCTACGGCGTGGAGAAGG
>JAYWDF010000569.1:0-1594 GCA_043779985.1 Akkermansiaceae bacterium
GCGAGCGCCCCGTCGGATCCGCGCTGGGAGTCGTTGCAGCAGTTTGCCCGGCTTTACAAGGATACCGCCCGCTTGACGTCGGCGGGCGGGACCCCTGTGATCAAAGCCCAGGGCCCTAGGGGATGGCAGGCCGCTACCGGCTCGGATCCGGACAAAGGGACAACCGGCCCCCTCCAGCGCACCCCCCCCGCCGGAGTGGTCCTGATGCCGGTCATCGCAAAGGTCCAGGTGGTCTTCAGCCTCCTGACCCGCGATATCTACAAATATCCCAAAGTCAGTGACATCACCCCAAAGGTGCCGGGCACTAAGGCTGAGGAAAGCGCCGCCGAACTCCACGGTCCATGGGGCAAAGCTTTCGCCGGTAGTTCTTACGATTACCTGCTCCACTTGCTCTACACCCCGGTGGTCACCCTTTACAACCCCTACAACGTGGCGTTGGAATTTACCGAAATGAGGGTAGTTTTCGGCAATGTTCCCTTCGCCGTTAAAGTCATCCGCACTGGCGGCGAGAATAGCGGCCCGCAAACCAGCGCCCCGGCACCGCTCGACCAGATGTATTTTCAGCAGGCCGAACAAGGTAAACTTAGCAAGCGCTTCGGGATGACGTTGAAAACTCCAACTGCTGACGACAAACCGGGTTCAACCGTATTCAAACTCCTGCCGGGGGAAGTCGTCATGTTTTCCCCCTACATCGATCCGAACCGCACCTGGCAGAATGAATATGGGGATCGCAAGTTTTCCGATTGGGACAATAGCAAAGACCGCACGATGACGATCGAGGGGATTCCCGGCTGGCGTGGCGATGGCATCGGCTTCGACCTCGACTGGTTCTGCCCCGATTGGGACAGCAGCGGCAAACGAGGCGGCATGCGGACATCCTCCAACGAGACGGAGAATGGAGTCAACATGGGCCGAGCCGGTTGCATCGCCGCCCGCGCCCAGGACGAGTTTGCCGTGGAGTTCGCGCCCCTGAGCGTCCCGGCCCTTAGCAATAATAAATTCACGGTGGAAATGTTCACGCGGGCCACGGCCACCGCCCCGCACGTCTCCTCCGGAGCGATCGAATTCGACTACGAATCACCCACCGGACTGCAGGATACCCTGGTGGTCGGTAGCAGCCGCACCATCAGATACCCGAAGACAGGCACCATCAACACCATGGCCATGCATTCGCATGCCACCACCCCGATCAAGGATATCGCCAATGCCAAACCGTTCGCGATTATCAGCGCCCAGGCAAAAACCACTTCGGGCGGCCTGAATTCGGACGGCGAGGATGGAAAACTGGCCACCAAGCCTTGGTGCTTTGCCCATGCGGTAGCCGGCTCTTCCTCGCAGAAAGTGGTCAGCGAGCACTCGGCCAATCACTCGCACGAGATCGACCTGCAGCGGCTCAACAACGGCACCACCAATCTCCTCCAATTTGAAAAAGCCACCGGTCGGGGCAATTTCATCACCGGCCAGACCGGCAATACAGGCCTCAAATTCGGCGTGCAATACGACATCCCCCTGTCTCCGGTCCAGACACTCGCCGGCCTCAACGGAGCCAACCCCGGCGGATCGTCCGGCTACCTCCCGCGGTTCGCGCAGCCGA
>JAYWDF010000570.1:0-1590 GCA_043779985.1 Akkermansiaceae bacterium
GTCCCCGCGTTCACGGTCGTCCCGCCGGTGTAGATACTCGCGCCGGAGAGGGTGAGGGTGTTAGACCCCGTCTTCGTAAGGGAAGATGCCCCCCCGCCGTTGTCGCCAATAATGCTGGAGATTGTGATCGAGTCGTTCGCCGCATTGACCACCAGTTCCTTGTTCCCACCGATGGTTAGCGCGCTCGTGCCGATGGTCCAGAGGCCCGTGCCAGCATTGAGCAGGCCATTGATGGTAAAGGAGGTAGCACCGGGCGCGATAGTGCCAATCCCCCCCGTGTAGCGGATGGTATTGGCAGAAAAAGTGGCGGGAACCGTGCCCCCGCCCGCAGCCAGATCGTAGTTGATCAAGCCGGTGGTGTCGGTCAGGCTTGCTCCGGTGGCCGCCGCGGTGCCGGTGAGGGCGACGATGATGTTGCTGCCGTTCTTGGTGGCATACTTCGTGGAGGTGCCGGAACCGATGCTGGCCCAAGTCCCGACAATGCCTGCGGTCGTATTCGCAAAGGCGGTGGTGGAGGTGACGGTGCCCGCGCCCGCGAAGTTCAGCGCGCTCCCCGCGTTGCGAGTGACGGTGCCGCCGATGGTGAGCGTGTTGGTCGCGCTGTTGTTCGTCCAAGTCTGCGCGCCCGCACCGAGGATGATGTTGGCATTGATGGTGTTCAGCCCGGCCCCTGAAGCGATGGTGATGCCACTCGTGCCGAGGGTCAGCGTGCTCGCGCCCGCGCCGGTGCCGGCGTTGATGGTGACAGTGCCGGTGCTATTGAATACGAGCCCGAGGGCGGACTGCGCGGCGTCGAGCGTGATCGCCTGGTTGGTATTGAGGATCGTGGTGTTGAAAGTGGCGAGGTCAAGTGCGCCGGGAACCGCTGTGGGGTCAGGCGTGGTGGCTCCGCTGGCGGTGGACCAATCGGAAGCGGTGTTCCAAGTTGTGCCGGTGCCGTCCCAATAGAGCGTGGCCGCCTGCGCGGAGTAGCCCCCGAAGAGCATGGCGATGGAGCCGGCAAGGATGAAGGCGTTAGAGTGGAGGAATGGGTTTTTGCGGGTTTTCATAATAGGAATGGTAGGTTGATGTGGTGGCGTAGAGAGATGTGATACTGGGGCGATACGAGGTGGGCCGTGTCAAAACGGCCCCTATTCTCAAGCGGCAAGCGTGGGTTTATGTCAAAATATCGGAAGTGAAATTTCGAGGTCTAGTTCGAGAATTCTCCCTACAGGAAAATCGGGAGGCACGGATTCATTGGGCGAAATTGAATGATGTTTGTTGTCATGTCTCGCTTCATGGAATCTGGGACACTTTGAGACGGGCGAATTTTTTCGGCAGTCCGGTAGGAAGAGTGTAGGTAATCGTCGATTGCGCCGCATTATTGGCGACCACGACTGACCAGGTCACAAGGGTGGTGGAGGACTCGATCTCGTAGGTGAGATCGCCGTTGGCGAAAGCCTCGCTGCCCTTGGTGAAGCTCTGAACATTGCCAATGAAGGTTCCCGCGGACCCATTGGCTTGGGTTGGTTCGAGGCCGAGGGCGTATTCGACGAGATTGGAGAGACCATCCTTATCAAAGTCACCGGAGGGAGGTTGACCGGTGATCCC
>JAYWDF010000571.1:0-4941 GCA_043779985.1 Akkermansiaceae bacterium
CCTTGGCCACCACACCCAGCAGACTCACCGATCCCGGTGCCGTTTCCTCGATCCGCAAGTCCTTCACCTTGCCCGCCTGCGAATTCGCGGCGGCGAGGATCTCGTCGTCGAAGCGGTCCTTCCACCGGGAATCCCCGAGAAACGATGAAATGTCAGAACTGGGTGGCAATGAACGGCGAGATTCCCCGATCCCCCCGCCGCGTCAAGCCCCGGCTTAGAAACTGCCGCCGGGCTGGACAATAAATTGGACGTCCGGCTGCGCATAAGTCGATGGCGTGACTTGGACTCGGTGGCCGAGATCCAACACCCGCTCGCGGCGTGGTTGGCTTTCCCTTGACGCATTAGAAAGTCATTTAGAAGAGCGGCTGCACCTTGATCCCGGGCAGGCGCCTGGCGATCTCGGCAGTGGAGGGAAGCTGGCGGCGGACGTCTTCAAGCGCGCACCAGGCGAATACGGTGGCGAGCCTGGCGCGGTCGGTCGCGCTGCGCCCCGTGATGAGTCCGGCAAGGTAGCCGGCTAACAATGAGTCCCCTGCTCCGACGGTGCTGACGACTTTGACCGGGGGCGCAGCCGCCATCAGCTCTTTCTCCGGAGTGATGAAGAGCGCACCCTCACTGCCTAACGAAAGGATGACGTGCGGGACCTTCTCGCGCTGGAGTTGTCGGGCGGCGGCGACACGTGAGGGGAGATCCGCCAACTCGTGGCCGAGCAATTCCGCGAGTTCGTGTTCATTGGGTTTGACCAGATCCGCGCCGCCGTGGATGGCGATTTTCAAGGCTTCGCCGCTGGTGTCGGCGGCCACTTTCGCACCTCCACGTTTGATGATGGAAAGAATTTTCTCAAAGAAATCCGGCCCGATCCCCGAAGGAAGGCTTCCGGCTAAAACAAACCAGCAGCCGGGCTTGACCAGCGTGTTGAGCTTTTTTTCGAACTGCTCGAGATCGGCCCGTGACGGTTCAAGGCCCGGGAAATTGAGATCGGTGGTTTCGCAGGCGGCAGCATCCACGATCTTGATTCCGGTGCGGGTTTCCCCGGAGATCCAGACGAATTCATCTCGGATCCTTTTGCGTTTGAACAACTCGGTGAAGAGCGCGGGATTGTCCCTGCCGAGGAACCCGGTCGCGGTAGAGGGCAAGCCGTAGTCGCCGAGCATGGCAGAGACGTTGATGCCCTTGCCGCCGGTTTGAAAGGAGTGTCGAGTGGCGCGATTGACACTGCCAACATTGAATTGCTCGAGGAAAACCGTGTGATCGATCGCGGGATTGAGTGTGACGGTGACGATGTCGGAATTCATGACTACAGTTCTTTGGGGCTTCAAGCGCACCCCCTCGATTCCGCTAGATCAATCCAGCCACCGCGCCTTCATCGCCTCGGCGCGGACAAGGGCGGCTTCCGCGGTGGCGCCGAGGAAATTCGCGTGACCCATCTTGCGGCGGCCGCGGGCGTGGCGCTTGCCATAGAGATGCAGGCTCGCCTCGCCGTCCTCGAACAAGGGCAACCAGTCCGGCGGAGTGGTTTCGTCGAGCCAGAAGTCGCCTAGCAGGTTGAGCATCACCACCGGGCTGAGCAGGCGCGTCGAGCCTAACGGGAGTCCGATGACGGCACGGAGTTGCTGCTCGAACTGCGAGGTGACGCAGGCGTCGAGCGTGTGGTGGCCGGAATTGTGCGGCCGCGGGGCGATTTCGTTGACGAGCAAGGTGCCGTCGGACTTCAGGAAAAACTCCACGCCGAGAATGCCGCGGTAGTCGAGCGCTTCCGCCACGCGGCGGGCGATGGCCGCCGCTTCCAAAGCAACCGCCGGCGAGATGCGGGCCGGGATGATAGACATATCCAAAATGTGATGCCGATGGCGGTTTTCCGAGGGATCGTAGGTGACGATGCTGCCATCCGCCCCTCGCGCCGCCATCACCGAGAGTTCCTTTTCAAACGGAACCCACGCCTCTAACACGGCGCGCGGGGATTCGAAGGCCGCCCAGACTTTTTCCGGATCCTCGGTGCCTTCGAGTTTCACCTGGCCCTTGCCGTCGTAGCCGAAATCCGCGGTCTTGAGCACGCCCGGGCCGTTGAGCTCCTTCATCGCGGCGGCGAGATCCGCGGCGCTGTCGATCACCGCATACCAGGTGTGCGGGATGTTGTTTTCGCGGAGGAAATTCTTCTCCCGCTCTCGGTTCTGGCAGATGCAGATGGCGTAAGGCGAGGGAAAAAGGCCGGTGCATTTCGCGACCTTTTCCAGCGTGTGGCAGGGGATGTTCTCGAACTCGACGGTGGAAACCGTGACCCGGCTGCAGAAATCCTGCAGCGCGTCCGGATCATCGAAGGGCAGGTCGATGACCTCATCGGCGCACTCCACCGCAGGCGCTTCGAGGCCCCCGGTCCAGATGACCGTGCGCACGCCCAAACGGCGAGCGGCGAGGGCGATCATCCGGCCGAGCTGGCCACCACCGATGACGCCGACGACACAATGCGGGGCGTGAAGAGGAAAAGGAGCAGACATGAAATCAGTCAATGGGGTCGAGAGGAGGCAGCGCCGCGGACTTGACGGCGGCGGTCTGGTTGGCGCGGAAAGAGGCGAGCTTTTCAGCGAGTTCCGGGTTTTCGTTGGCGAGCATGGCCACGGCGAAGAGCGCGGCATTGGTGGCGCCGGCCTTGCCAATCGCGAAGGTCGCGGTCGGGATCCCGGCGGGCATTTGCACGATGGACAGCAGCGAGTCCACCCCTTGTAGGGCCTTGGATTCGACCGGCACGCCGAGCACCGGGATTTGCGTAATCGCAGCGGTCATGCCGGGCAAATGCGCCGCACCGCCGGCTCCGGCGATGATGCATTTCAGACCGCGGCCACGGGCGGAATGCGCGTAGGAAACCAGCTTGTCGGGCGTGCGGTGGGCGCTCACGACCTCCGCTTCCCAAGCCACCCCGAAGTCGCGCAAGGTGCGGGCGGCGTGCTCCATCGTCGGCCAATCCGACGTGCTTCCCATGATGATTCCGACAACAGGCGCTGCATTCATAGTCGCAGCGTGGCGGACTCGCCCCAGTGCGTCAATACGCGCCTTGTCATCGATTTTTCCGCCTTTGCGGACGCCCCCATCCCAAGCTAGACTCCCATTGTGGAAATCGTTGACCGCTTGGAAATCGAACTGCGCGATGGCACCCCCGTGATCGTCCGGCCGTTGATTCCCGAAGATCGGCCGGAACTGGCCGAGGCTTACCGGCGCTTGTCTCCCGAAGCGCGCTACAACCGCTTTTGGACCCACACCGGCGAAGTCGTGGGCGACAAAATGCTCGACCGGGTGCTGCTCCAAAATCCCCAGACCCACGTGACCTGGACCGTGCTTGATCCCACCCGCGAGTTCAGCCCGCTCGGCGGTGCCAGCTGGTGGCGCGAGACGAATCACTCCGCCGATGCGGAAATTTCCCTCATCGTCCTCGACGATGATCAAGGCCGCGGCATCGGCACCCTGCTGCTGGCGCTCATGTGGCTGACCGCGTTCCGCGCCGGGGCGGAGTCCATGACCGGCTACGTCCTCGCCGAGAACCGCCAAGCCGCCGGCTGGATGCGCGATTGCGGGGCCCGTGGCGAATGGGACGGCTACAAACTCATCTACCGTTGGAATCTCAACGACCTGGACGTCCTTCCGGAAACCCGCGCCGCGGCCGAACTCGCCGCCTGGCTCGCCCGGCTGGCTCCCAAGATCCTCGGATGAGCGCCACTCGACAAATCCCGCGAAACTTCGCATCGCCCCAACCCGTATGGGACGGACCATGGAGTCATCAGCAGCACCGGGAATCGGCCGGCGGACGTTTTTAGGCGGCGTTCTCGCAGCAGCCGGCGGCGTCGCCCTCGGGCAGGAGCCGAAAAAACAAATGGAGCCGAAAATCCATGGCAATGCCCTCGTCTATCAATTCAAGATCGGCGAGTTCGACGCCTGGTCGATCAGCGACGGGCACATGCTCTTCCGGGGACCCCTCGACCTGATGTGGCCGCCGGAAGCGCATCCGGAAATGACGGATTGGCTGAAAAGCCACGGCGAGCGAATGGACGGCATCCCGCTCTACGTCAACATTCTGGTGGTGCGGATCGGCAACGAAATCGTGGTTTTCGACGCGGGCTTCGGCGAGCGGGACAGCGCGAACATCGGCTGGCTGCAGGACGGCTTGCGCCAGGCGGGCATCGCGCCGGAGCAAGTGACCGCCGGGTTTCTCAGCCACTCGCATGCCGACCACCTCGCCGGGTTCGTGGCGGGCGGAAAACCGGCATTTCCGAACGCGGCGTTCTATTACCTGCCCGAGGAATACGATTTCTGGCACGCGGCAGAGCCGGATTTCTCCAAAACCAAACGCAACCGCGCCGAACTGCCCGGAATGATCAAGGAGGTGCGTAAGCAGTTCGAAATCCTCAAGAGCGTCTCGCAGCCGGTGAAGGCCGGCACGCAGTTTTTCAACGGCGCGGTGACCCTCGAAGCCGCGCCCGGCCACACGGCGGGCCACGCGATTTTCCGAATCAAATCCGGCGACGAATCGCTGCTGCACTTCGTCGATCTGGCGCACCACCACGGCTTCATGTTCCACAATCCCGAATGGTTCATCGCCTTCGACCACGACCCGATGTTAGGAATCGAGACCCGGAAAAAAGTCTTCGCCCAAGCCGCGGCCCAGCGCACCCGTTGTTATGGATTCCACGTCCCATGGCCCGGCATCGGCCACATCCTGCCCGTCGGCAGCGGCTACCTCTGGCACCCGGAGCGCTGGAGCTGGGGGAGTTGAAAAGGAAGGCTTCGGTGATTGCTGTCAAAAAGATTCATGTTCACGATGCAGGCTTTGTCGCCGTCCACGGTGAGGGGGGGCGGGGCCCGCGAAGTGCTTTTTCTTGAGGCCGTCCTAGAGCTCTTGAGGCCGTGAGATGCCACCTGTGTTTTTGGTGGTTCCCAAGCGTATCCCGTTCG
>JAYWDF010000572.1:0-4941 GCA_043779985.1 Akkermansiaceae bacterium
AACCATCCACGGCAGGAAGAGAAAGTTGCCCACAACAGTCCGCTTCTCCGACGAGTTTTAGACCCATTCTCGAATCGGCCCGTTGTGGACAACTTTCAAAAGAGGCACTCCGCTTTGAGGTTGTTAGGCCGTGGTCTCACCCACAGATTTGGCGGAAGAGGCTTAATTATCTTCCTGAATCGGCGTCCATCTGCGGTTTTATTTTCTTCTTTAGGATAAACTTGCAACAGATGCCGGAATCGACGGGGGGGCATCGGCGACCCGGTTAATACCGTGTGTGATTGTGTCAGTCGCGCCAGCCTTGAAGGCGGACGGTATCCTACTTTGTAGTAAGCCAAGTCGATTCATTCCGCCTGCGTGATGCCGTCTTCCTTCGTGGTTGGGAAAACCGTGCTTTCCACCACTCGGATTGAAACGAGTCCGGACGGCGATTCGTCGGATGCCTTGACAAACACGCGAGTCCTTCTGGCAGGTCGGATCGCCCAGTTGTTAGTGTAAACCGGCACTTTCCTGTCGTTCTCCATTTTCACCAATACGGCGAAAAGAGTGATAACATCTTCGCTGGTCTTGGGCTCGATGAGCTGTTCGCCCGCAGGCGGCAGGTTGAAGATCTGCCCCCCTAACGAACCGATGAGTGGGGTGGTGGAGAAATTGGAAAAAGCGTAGGAGCCAGCCGGGAAGCTGGACAGATCGTCCCGCAACATGCGGGTATCATACTTCGTGGGATTGTCGCGGTTCCTGGCAAGCAGGATGAGCGGCCAGGATCCCGCTTTTTCGAGATTTGCCTGACAGGCGATTTCCCTAACGATTTTCCCCTTGCTGTCGGTTTTCAGCCTGTAGAAAGCGATCACGGCGGGGCCGGTGTAGTCGTAGAAGACCGAGCGGCTGTCTTGAATAACCTGGATCTGAGTGTCTTTGCTGCGGAGAGCGTAGTGTAGATCGGACGGCGCGTCGTCCCAGCCAAAGACCCGGAAGCGGACCTTGATCGTTTTGTCCTGCGTATCCTGGGCAGTGGCGGCCGAGGGAAGAAATACCGTGGTCCAGAGGGCCAGTAAGATGAAAGAAGTGAGTGTTTTCATTTAGATTTCGCTAGAGCTGAGCCAGCGGAAGGATACGATTTCAAAGCGCCTGGCAAAGGTTTTATTGATGGCGTTCAGGTCCGCCGGAGCCGTCGCGTCCCCGTTGTTGCCGCCTGCGGTAAGTTTGGGATCGCTTTGGTCGATGAAGGCTGGCACGCGCTGGATCACGGCCTCGCACCAAGCCTTCGCCAGCGGTATGCCCGCTGGGTTGGTCGCTTCCCCATAGGCGCGGATGACAAAGGTGTCCGAGCGGGCGGTCATGACCGGAGCAAACGCCTGCACCAGATCCTGCTGCATGAGGTAACCAGGAATGCCAGTAGTTGTACTGGGGGGCAGGCTGGTATTTGACGACGTCAGCACGGTGTCCCAGGTCGGGAAACCTCCCCCCGAAGTGGCAGGTTTTCCGAAGGCGTGGGCACCGAATGGGTCGCCGTTAAACGTGCTATCGACCGTCGCCGCGGTGCCAGCGCTTTTGATCGATGCATTAATGTCAGGGCTGGTGTTTTCAATGGCGGCTTGGAGCGCTCCCATCGTGTAAAGTTGAGATTTGTTAGTCGGTGAGGGAGCTAGCCGGCGGTTGAGGAAATCTCCCATCGACACGAAGGGCCCGCGGGTTTTGACCTCGCTTACAATCCTCTTGGCCAGTTCCTCGACTTGATCGTCGGTCAAAGCCCGCATTCCCTCCCACGGCTGGTTCACTTCGCCCGCCTTTGAAAAGCTCCAAAAACGAGGAATCGCGTTCTTGAGGTTCGTGCTGTCGAGCGTGGTCGCAGAGCTGGTGGAATTGTTCCAAAGCCGGATGTCGTTGCCGGACAAGCTGGAAAGCAGTGCGCGCCATGCATTGACGGAGGTGGAGTTCACATTGAAGGCGCCGTCCACCATCAGGTTGGCCGCCGCTTTTTTCAAATCCCGGAGATCCGCCGTGGTAGGGGGCACACCGTTCTTCCTATGAAAGCGCATTCGGTTGTTAGATAGAGGCTGGTCGCTTTGGATCGCGGCGGACAGCTCGGAGGCTTTAATGACATACTTTTCGTTATCTCCGGTAGTCTGCCCGGCGGCGGGAACGGTGGAGAAGAAATAGCTGTCAAATAGCGCCTGATTGGCCATGAAGCTTTGGTCCATCAGAATGTTAGATCCCGAGTTGTTTGTGTTCTCGTTCAGCGCGACATTCGGCGACGCGAATGAACCGCCGATGAAATTGGACCCGAAGTTCTGCGACCCGTAGGCACCGCTGCCCACGTAGTAGCGGGAACTGAGGTGCATAAACTGGCCTAGGGAAAACAGGGGCTGGATGGGGATGTCGGAAAGGACCAGCCGTGAATTGTTAGTTCCAACCGCTTCCACGCCGACACTGAAATTGCCCCAACTCGTTTTACGTGGTCCGTCTCCGATACCAGAGAGTTGGACCTCGTTGACCGTGCCGTAAACTTTAAAGCATCGGGCGTAGAGTTCCCGCCAGTAGCCACCGTAGGATGAATCCATGTTGGTGAAGCCGGATGAGTTGCCCATGAACATGGGCGGATTGAAGGCGGAATTGTAATAGTTCGTATCGGTGGTCTGCTTGGTACCTTTGGCGCGGTAGTTGAAGCCGACGAGCAGATACGGGTTGCCGTTCATGGTGCCGATCGGAGGTGATGGCCAGGTGTTGGCCGGGGTGGCTCCGGGGATGTTGTAGCTGGAAAAGCGGCCGCTCCAGGTGCCGATCCAGTCGGGCCATGCGTTGAACGGGCCGCCGTTGGTATAGGTCGCGTTGGCGGTGATGTTCTTGTTCGCAACGTTCACGCTCACGATGTCGGCGGGGTTGCTGGTTCCTGCCCAAGGGAGATCGTAAGTTTGCGCCCAGTCGGCCGAGAGGTTCCTGTTGGAACTGACAAGACTCTGGATGTAGCAAACATTCGTCGCGGGCGGTTCGCCCAAGGTGGTTTTGGTGACATCTTTGGCCAAGGCGAGAACCTTGATTTCCCCGGGCTCGAATGAACCTGTTTCGACAGGTGCGGAAACGAGGTTCAGGGGATAGTTATTTCCTTGAATCAGGCTGTAAGGGACATTGAACGGAGACACTGCGGCGCTGCCAACATTGATGGTCGTATTCCAGCGGCCGTTGATGTTGAGCAAATTCGTATAGAAGGAAATGGAGGGGCTTAGACTTGATGTGATGCGTGTGCTGTAGGGATTCCACAGCACCATCATGGGATGGTAACGAAGGCGGAGGCGGTATTTCCCAGAGCTTGGATCCACAAAACTCTCCAAGGCGATGTCCACCCGGGCCTGAATCACCAAGGGCACGATCGGGTCCATCAGTAGCTCCTTTGTACCCACCCCGTCCTCATCCTTGTAAAAGGGAGTCCGCATCGGGATGGAGTAGGGCCCTCCCGAAATACCGAGGTCTGAGGACTGGACGCCATTAGGACTAGGTGCATTGTTGCCTTTCGCACGGTCGAGAGGCATCGAATTTCTATATAAATTATAATAAAGATAAAGCGACCGCCAGCGGAGTCCGTCCATGGCCGCAGAGCCTGGGGGCGAGAACGGGGTGGCCGCTTTTGGAGGGCTTGCTTGGTATCTAGCGGTGGCGCGATAGACACATTGTCCATCCATGCCGGAGCCAGACGAGGCCTTGAGCGCGGCGTATTGCCCACTGGAACCGGTATCCTCGAAGGCAGCTGTTAAGTCCTTCCGCAATCCGCCGTTTTTCACATCCGCCAGCACGCCCTTGCTGTATGCCGTCACATCAGGCGCGAAGGAGGCGGTGCTCACGGTCGCCGGTTGGCCGGACACCAAATGGAGAGTATCCAGGGTGATCACTTTTTCGACGGCAGGAGAATTTCTTAGATCCGTATTGAGCGGGGCAGGCAGCACTTTGTGAACAGCGCTTGCTTGGGAAGTGGCGAAGTGGGTGAGATTTTTCACATAATTTCCGCCAGAGGAAGACCCCGCGAGGGTGGGATCCTTGAGGTTTACCTTCGCCTTCACGCCCTCGTCCGAGACCCAGTAGGCGAATTTGCCAGGGAGACTGCCGCCCGTCGAATTTTTAGCGATGGGAACGGTTGGCACGATAACATCGTTTTTTTTAGGTCCGGTCCCCAAGCCTTTAGCCATGATCACCGAATTTTCGCCGGTGTCCGAATAAGTGGTCGGATCCGGCAAAGTCGTGGCCGCAGGTGTCGGATTGGAAACCAGCCATTTTGCGGTCTGTGTCCGGTTAGATCCGATGCTTGCGCTTCGCTGCTCCTCGGTGGGTTTGTCGCCGGTCTTCCAAACGCCCGTCCAATGTGGTTGCGTCACGGCATCAACAGCTGCGGTAGCGGGTAGTGAGTCAAGGATTTCCGCCCGGGCGGTAACTCGTTGATCCGGCCCGGCTTCTTTCTGAATTTCACCGAGCGCTAGCATCAGCGCAAGACGGGCATTGGCGCGAGCGGTGGCCATCGACTGCGATTGCCCCGAAGCGCGGAGGGAGATGCTGGAAAGTGTGAGCAGCCCCACGGCGATCACCGTCAGTAGGATCATTAGCGAAAGAGTGACGATGAGGGCGAATCCGCGCTTTCCGCCATGGAAGGACGAAAGGGTCTGAAGGTGGGCTTGCATGGTTTTTTCTGGGATAAAGAAATTTCACGGTCCGCTACCGGAGGTCGACAACCGAGTTTCTGATTTAAATGTATTGACCGCACTTGGTTTGCATAGGGTTGATTTAGCATCACCGGGGGTGGAAATCCAACGTTTGGCATTAAGGACTGCGAGCGGGTAAGTCCGGCCCTTCACGGGGCGATCTGGTGGAAATTAACCCTCGTCCGACGCAAATGCGACCCTACCGTGGCCTCTACATAGCTTGTTTGATCGTCGGAAATACTGAGCGCCCATTAGC
>JAYWDF010000573.1:0-4940 GCA_043779985.1 Akkermansiaceae bacterium
CCGCCCATTCCGAGGGAAAACGCGGGTGCCCGCGCTGGGAAAACTCGGCGACGACCGCCAGCGATGCGGCTCGCAGGTCCTCGCTCGGCGTCCCGCCGAAGTGCTCGATCAACCACGGCTCTGCGGCGAGCGGCAGCGTGACCCGCTCGATCAGATAGCTCCGGTAGCGGTGGCGCTTTAAAACGAGCTGGCCGCACGCTTCCACCTCGCGTGCCGCGGTCGCCTGATCCTCCGCGCTGGTGATGCCGGCGGCTTCCAGCAGCTCCACCCAGTTTCGCGAAAACGCCCGGCTCGCACCCGCCACCCGCTTGCCGCGGGCGGCGTGCCATTGGCGGTGAAACTCGGCGAGCCAGGTCATGACAAGGCTTCAACTAACTTGTCCCGGTCCACCTTCACCACCCAGTTCTCGATGTTCGTGATCTGGCCGCTCTTCTCGTCGTAAGTGCGCTCCACGCGGCATTGCACCACCGTTTCCGCGTGTTGGATCATCGTCGGCAGGCGGTCTTCGGGAAAGGCCATGATCAATTGCAGGCCGAAATTCCTCGCAAGGTCGAGACAGGCATCGATGCGGTCGCCCGAGAGTTTCGAGAACGCCTCGTCCATGATGACGATGCCGAGATTTTTCCGCGACTCGCGCGGGCCGAGATCATACACGCGTTGGAATGCGGCGAGCATGGCCACGAAAAACGGTGCCTGATTCTCGCCGCCGCTTTGTTTTTTCGCGTTGCGGTTGAGGGAAATCGCCGCGCCCTCGCCCTTGCCGGTGGGGGTGGCTTGGATGTCCCAGTGGTGATAGTAGCGGTAGTCGAGCGCCCGTTGCTGGCGGGGATCCTCGGAGTTCTCGATGGCGGCCATGAGCGCGGCTTTGGCCTTTTCGATTTCCTCGCGCGCGCCGCTGGCGAAAAGTTCGAGGCCGGGATTGAGGCCTTTTTCCACCAACGCCCAGATCGCGCTGTGGCTGCGGTCCGCCTTCATCGAAAGCTGATAGCGCCAACCGCCGATGTCGTGGTCCATCGCCCGGTTGAGCTCGCGCTTGGTGCGCTCCGCCTCGTCTAACTTTTCCTTCAAGACATCGAGCACCTGATGCTGGAGCCGGTCCTCCCACTCCTTGCGCGCGTCCTCGGCGGCCATGGTGTATTTTTCCAACTCGTGAGTCTCCAGTTCGATCCGGCGCGCTTCGTAGCGGGAATTCTCGTCATCGCCGGGATCAAACGCCTCGGCGGTTTCCGGATGCTTTTCGGCAAGCGCATGGCGTTCCAAATCGCGGTCGCGGCGCGCTTTGTCGGAGTCGAACTCGCGGAGGCGCGCCATCTCCGACGATGCATCGAGCCGCTGCTGCCACTTGGGAAACTGCTGGCGCGCGGCGGTGATGAGCTCGGAAATCTCTGCGTCCCGGACAGCTTCGAGCGACTCGCGGCTGAGCTGGCGCGCGCTGAGCGAGGCGGCTTCGTCCTCGACGAGTCCGGCCATGCCGTCCTGCAGAACACGCTCTTGTTGGGCGAATTTCTCGATGCTGTTAGAGAGGCGTCCGGTGCGCTCGATGACACCTTGGAAGGTTTTCTCAAGCACCCGGAGTTTCTCCACCGTGGCCTCGCGCTCGGGCGTGGCGAGCAGGCGGATCGTCTCGTCGAGCTGGGCGAGCTCCTTGCGCAGGCGGGGCAGATCCCGGAGCTTCGAGCTGCCGGCCGGCGGGTCGGCCTTATCTAACGACCACTGCTCGCCACGGTGCAAGAACGTCCGCCAGTCCTCGCGCAGCCGCAGCTGGCGGGTGAGTTCCTCCTTCACTTCGGCAAGCTCGTCCTGGCGCAAAGTCCGCAGCCGACGCAGGCCTTCCTCGCCGATGGTGAACTCCTTGGCGGGCTGAAAATGCTGGCGATGCGGCGGATCCTTGAGCCAGCCGTCTTTGGAAAACGCGCGCGGATGCGAGTCGAGCTGGCTGACTTTTTCGACTGCGATTAGATCGCCATAAAGGTGCTGGAGATAGGCTTTCGCGAGCTCGTGCTTCGTTTCAAAAAACGCGGCGACCGTTCCTGGCTTCGCATTCTTGGAACTGGAAACTTCGTCGGGATGAACCAAGGGTTCGTCGATGTGACCGAGGCGGCGGGCTTGTTCCCAAGCGGCTTTGAAATCCTCGGCCAGCACCGCGCCGCGCTTGTTGCCTAGCAGCGATTCGAGCAGCGGCCACCACGGCTCGGCCTCGGCCTTCACTTCAATCACGCGGCCGAAGGCATCGGCACGCTGACCGCGGGATTTCAGGGCGTCCAGCAAGGGCGACGGCGCGGCACTGCCTTTGTGATCGAGATCGTCCAACTCGCGGCGCAGGCGGGATTCGCGGCTTTCGAGCACTTTGATTTCCTCCTCGACCGGCCGCAAGCGCTCGCGGGCGTCATTGACGAGCGATTGATAGATGCGCGGCATCTTGGCGGCGGCATCCAACGCGGCGGACTCGTCCGCGCCCTGCATTTGCTTGAGCCAATCGGCGGCGGAGTCCGGTTCTTCCAAGCCGAACTCCTGGGCGAGGCGTAGCCATTGCTTCCAATACTGCGTGCGGTCGTGGAGAAACTGGCGGGCGGATTTTTCCGTTTCGCGCAGCGCGTCGAGCTCGCGGGCGACTTCATCCCGGTGACTGCGATCCTCGGCGAGGCGGGTGATTTGCAAGTCATTGCCGGCAACGAGGCGGATCTTTGCGAGTTGGGAATCGAGCTCGTTGCGCTCGGCCAGCGCGGACTCGTAGTCGGCGCGGGTTTCGGCATTTTGCGACCGGAGTTGCTCCAGCTCGGTCTCGCGGGCGGTGAGGTTTTCGAGCTTTTGCTCGTGTCCCAGCGCGATGCGCAAGTGGGCGTGCAAGCGGGCGTCGCGGCGGGCAGTTCCATACTCCAAGTGCCGCTCACTGATGCGCGTCAAGCGTGCGTGCTGGTCGTGCATTTTCTCCAGCCGTTCCTGCGCGCGGCGGTGCGCATCGACGCTGGCGCGGACGGCTTTGACATCGGGAAGGCCCGGCTCTAGCAGATAGTCACGGATGAATTTCTCGAACGACTCGACCGGCTGGAAGGCCATCGAGTTCGGCAAGGTTTTATTCATCTGCGTGCGGTCGAATCCGAGATGACTGCGCGAGCCCATTTCATCGAGATACGAAGCTTGGCGATCGAAGACCTCGCCGCCGAGATCGCGCTTCACGTGGACGCGGAATTCTTCCTCGGACATGAAGGCGACGGCGTCCGGATCGAGCTCGGCGCTGAGGAAGTCCTCGCGCTCGAGGCGGTTGGGAATGGTGAACCAAAGCGTGCGCGCCTTGGCGGTGGGTCCTTCGAATTCGATGCGCGCGCCCCAGGTTTCGCGGCGTGGGGTTTCTTCTCCCTTTGCTAACGGCCAAACGAATTCCAGACCTGCGAGAGTCACTCCGGATGGACGGAGGTAGCGTTCCTGGCCATCGTTGCCCTGCGTGTTCGTGTCGCACAGGCAGTAGCCGCGCAACGAGCGGCCGCTACCTGATCCGGCGGCGGCTTTGTTAAAACGGCTGAGCGACTCGCCGAGCATGACGAACTGGATGAGGTCGAGCAGGACGCTTTTTCCCGAGCCGTTAGCCCCGGTGATGAGCGAGAGTCCGGAGACGTCGATGAAGCGGCGGTAGCCATACCAGTTGATGGCGAGGATGCGGCTGAGATGGACGCGGGTTTTCATTTCAGGCTTCGGCGGCAGGTTGATAGAGAGCGGCACGGGCGAGGCAGGATTCGAGGCTGTCAAACGGGATCACGCGTGGCAGGCTGGGCAGGATTTCGATGAGTGTCTCGCCGAGCTGAAGCGCGCCTTCCGGCTTGTGGGTGCGGATGAGGCGGTGGCGTTTCAGACGGCTCAGCAACGAGTCGAGGTGGGTTTTTTCCGGGGGCTCGATCTTGTCGAAGGTGTTGCGGAAGCGGGTCCACAAATCATCGACGGTGAGGATGACGGCACTGCTGGCTTCGTTGGTCCGGTGATCGTCCCAGACGCGCCACAGGACTAACAACAGCAGCGTTTCATCCTTGGTGAACTGCGCGAGCAAGTGACAAGCCTCGGGCCGTGGGCGGGCTTGGAGGATGAAAAAATCGTCGTCGATGATGAGCTCCAGTCCGAGCGGCGCGAGGTAGTCCTTGAGGTGTTCCTGATAGTGGTCGCGGGCGAGCAGGAAATGATCGCGGCCCGCGCCGCTGCTGCCGAGCAGGGTGCCGCGGCCGATGAGCTCGGCGAGGATTTCGCGCAGCGCCGGGCGGTCGTCATCGGGGACATCGGACCAGAAGCGGGGCCAGTGGGGATCGGACATGATGGGAAGAAATTTGAGATTTAAGATTTCAGATTCTTTGAATTTGGAAGCGCTCGACGTTCCAGCCAGCGTGGGGGTCGGCGGGGATTTTTTCCGGGGTAAGGCCGGTGATTTTGCCGGGGCCGTCGATGGTCCATTTCACGCGCTGGCCATCGGCGGTGATGGCGTGCTCGTAGGCGGCGATGGCGAGCAGATCGAGCATTTCGTCGAGATTGCTGGCGGCGAAATCCGAAGTCATGAAGACGCTGGATTTCTCCGGCAACAGACGGGCGACGAGGCGGGCGGCGCGTTGAGGCGTTAGAGCGAGGCGCTGGCGTTCGCGGAGGGCCGCGAGCGTTTCCTCGGCGGTTTCGTCACGGCCGCCGGAGTCGCTGCCGAAGGTGAGGTCGGCCGGTGCTTTCACGCGGCGGCTGCGGGCGAGCGACTCGCTGCCGAAGAAGAATTTCACCTCGGGGACGAGCGGCGTGAAGTCTGGCTCGGCGTCGCGCAGGGTGGCGAGGCGGGTGCCTTCGTGGGCGGCGTTGATGGCATCGCAGTAGCTTTTCACGATTTCCGGGCGGCGGCCGCGGAGCTCGGTTTGGTAGCGGTAGCGTTGTTGGGAAAGCTGGTTGAACGAGGCCATCCGGGCGTCGATGGCATCGGC
>JAYWDF010000574.1:0-4932 GCA_043779985.1 Akkermansiaceae bacterium
CGGGTGCCGGTCCACTTGAGCTCGCCCGTTTTGCGGTCGCGGCCTTCGAAGACATCTTCGTCTTTCGAGAGCGCCTTCCACTCGGTGCCCATGTCGAGCAGGTTGAGGAAGAAGTCGTTAGTAAGGGCTTCGGGTTGCTTGGTGAAAACGCCGTGCTGGGAATCTCCGGCATTGGCATTCAGGACGCGCAATCCGCCGACGAGCACGGTCATTTCCGGTGCGGTGAGCGTGAGCAGTTGCGCTCGATCAACCATCAGCTCCTCGGCGGAGAGGGAGAACGGGTTCTTGAGGTAGTTGCGGAAGCCGTCCGCGACCGGCTCGAGGAAGGCGAAGGAGTCCACATCGGTTTGCTCCTGTGAAGCGTCCATGCGTCCCGGGGTGAAGGGCGCGGTGACTTCGTGACCGGCATTCTTGGCGGCCTGCTCGACGCCGGTGCAACCCGCGAGAACGATGAGATCGGCCAGTGAGACTTTTTTCCCGCCGGATTGGGCGTTGTTGAATGTGGTCTGGATGCCCTCGAGGGTTTCCAGCACATTGCCGAGTTGGGCGGGCTCGTTGACGGCCCAGTATTTTTGGGGTGATAGACGAATGCGCGCGCCGTTCGCACCGCCGCGCTTGTCGGAGCCGCGAAAGGTGGAGGCGGAGGCCCAAGCGGTGCTGATGAGATCGGAGATGCTGATGCCGGAAGCCAGGATCTGGCCTTTCAGCGAGGCGATGTCCTGCGCATTGATCGGCGGGTGATCGACGGCCGGAATCGGGTCCTGCCAGATGAGGATTTCCGCCGGAACCTCCGGCCCGAGATAGCGCGGGCGCGGGCCCATGTCACGGTGCGTGAGTTTGAACCAGGCGCGGGCGAACGCGTCGGCGAGTTGGGCGGGATTTTCGAAAAAGCGGCGGGAAATCTTCTCATACGCGGGATCGGCACGAAGGGCGATGTCCGAGGTGAGCATAGACGGGGCGATGCGCTTCGATGCGTCATGGGCGTGAGGCACGGTGCCTTCGCCGCCGCCGTTTTTCGGCCGCCATTGTTGGGCACCGGCTGGACTCTTGGTGAGTTCCCATTCGTAGCCAAAGAGGTTTTCGAAATAATTGTTGCTCCATTGGGTGGGGGTGGTGGTCCACGTGACTTCCAGGCCGGAGCTGATCGTGTTGCCGCCTTTGCCGGTGCCGAAGCTGCTCTTCCAGCCAAGGCCTTGTTGCTCGAGGCCGGCGGCTTCCGGGTCAGGCCCGACCAGCGTCGCGTCGCCCGCGCCG
Source organism: Akkermansiaceae bacterium (assembly GCA_043779985.1). Lineage (GTDB taxonomy): Bacteria > Verrucomicrobiota > Verrucomicrobiia > Verrucomicrobiales > Akkermansiaceae > Luteolibacter. The sequence goes on from JAYWDF010000574.1 coordinate 1,255, forward strand.
TGGGTTTTGCCGAACGAGTGGCCACCCGCGATGAGCGCCACCGTTTCCTCGTCGTTCATCGCCATGCGGGCGAAGGTTTCGCGGATATCGCGAGCGGACGCCACCGGGTCCGGGTTGCCGTTAGGGCCCTCGGGATTGACGTAAATCAGGCCCATCTGCACGGCGGCGAGCGGGTTTTCGAGGTTGCGGTCGCCGGTGTAGCGCTGGTCATCGAGCCACTTGCGCTCGGCACCCCAGTAGATGTCTTCCTCGGGTTCCCAGATGTCCACTCGACCGCCGCCGAAACCGAAGGTTTTGAATCCCATCGACTCCAGCGCGACGTTGCCGGTTAGAATCATCAGGTCGGCCCAGGAAATTTTTCGGCCATACTTCTGTTTGACGGGCCAGAGCAGTCGGCGTGCTTTGTCGAGGTTGACGTTGTCCGGCCAACTGTTGAGGGGTGCGAAGCGTTGGCTGCCGTTTCCCGCACCGCCCCGGCCGTCGCCCGTGCGGTAGGTGCCGGCGCTGTGCCAGGCCATGCGGATGAAGAGGGGTCCATAGTGGCCGAAGTCCGCCGGCCACCAGTCTTGCGAGTCCGTCATTACGGCCACCAGATCCTGCTTCACGGCTGCGAGGTCGAGGCTCTTGAACTCTTCCGCGTAGTTGAAATCGCCGCCCATGGGATCGGACAGTGACGAGTGCTGGTGAAGAACTTTCAGGTTGAGCTGATTGGGCCACCAGTCGCGGTTGGTGGTGCCTTTGGTGGGACCGTGAAGGAACGGGCACTTGGGTGCCGGGGCAACTGCTGATGGATCTGTTGCTGAGAGTGGGGATTCGGTGGTCATACGGTTTGTTCTTTGAATGGGGATAAGGGATGGCTGATGGTAGAAGATTCGGCGGCACGCGCAAGGGCGCAGGGTGATGATTAATTGCGTGGCAAGTGCTTGCCGCGGATTTGAGCCTGCTTCCCGGGCGGGGAGGAATCCGGGCATTCTCGTAGACTTATTATAACGGTCCGAAATAATCAAAAAGCGACTTGCGCATTTGCCGGCGGTTCTGCAGCGAAGACGCTTCAGCCACGTTGCGCTGGGCCACTTGCCAGGCGAGCGGGACTTTCGGAGGGGGGGAGAAGGTGCGGCAGTCAGACCGTCGGTGCAGATGACAGAAACCGCTGCGGCGGATTCGCAAAGGGTCCGATCGGGTCGGGAAATGGCCTGGTCACTGGCGGTGTTGCTGGAAACCCGGCCTGACGGTGGTGAATTTTGCCAAAATTGGGTTTTGCTTGGCGGCTTTCCCTGCCAATACTGGGCCGAGACTTCTCTGCATGATCACGTACACCAAGCAACCCCACGCCCGCGAACATCGGCTTATCTTCAAGAATGTGGACCGGGAGGGCTGGGATTCTTCGATCGAGTGCTACATTCGCGACGGCGGCTATGATGATTTGAAAAAGGCCTTCGCCATGCAGCCGAAGGAGGTCACCGAGGAGGTGAAGAAGTCCGGGCTGCGCGGTCGCGGCGGCGCGGGTTTCCCGACCGGGATGAAATGGACCTTCATCCCGCCGAACAACACCAAGCCGGTTTATCTGATCTGCAATGGCGATGAATCCGAGCCCGGCACCTTCAAGGACCGCTACATTCTCCACCAGGATCCGCACCAGCTCGTCGAGGGCATGGTGATCTCGGCCTACGCGGTCGGGGCTAAGACGGCTTACATTTACATCCGCGAGGAATTCCCGGAAGCGGCTCTCATCGTGGAGCGCGCCATCGAGGAAGCGCGGGCCCACAATTTCCTGGGCAAGAACGTGCTCGGTTCTGGCTTCGACGTGGAAATTTTCGTTCACCGCGGCGCGGGGGCCTACATCTGCGGCGAGGAGACCGGATTGATCGAATCGCTCGAAGGCAAGCGACCGTATCCGCGGATCAAACCGCCGTATTTCCCGGCGGCGCTCGGGCTCTACATGTGCCCGACCATCGTGAATAACGTGGAATCGCTGTGCCACGTGAAACACATCGTCCGCATGGGCGGCGATGAGTATGCGAAGCTCGGTGTGGCTAGAAATACCGGCACGCGGATCCTCTGCGTCTCGGGTGATGTGAAAAATCCCGGCTATTTCGAAGTGGAAGTGGGCAAGGTCACGATGCGCGAGCTGCTTTACGACATGTGCGGCGGGCCGAAGGACGGCCGCGAGTTCAAGGCGGTGATTCCCGGCGGCTCGTCGTCGAAGATTCTCAAGTGCGACGAAGTTTTCAAACTGAAGAACCCGGACGGCACGACCAAGGATCTCGATTTCTGGGACATCCAGATGGACTTCGACACGCTCGCCGCCTGCGGCTCGATGGCGGGTTCCGGCGGCGTGATCGTGTTGGATAACACCCGCAAGATGTCGTGGGTGCTCAACAATTTGAATGCTTTCTACGCTCACGAATCCTGCGGCCAGTGCACACCGTGTCGCGAAGGCTCGACGTGGATGAAGAAAATCTCCGACCGTCTCGTGGAAGGGACTGCCAGTCCGTCCGACATCGACACGTTGGAAAGTGTGGCCTATCAGATCGACGGCCGCACGATCTGCGCCTTCGGTGAGGCATCGTCCTGGCCGGTGGAGGCGATCATCGGGAAATTCCGCGAGGAGCTTCTCGCGGACACCAAGGCGTCCAACGAAGCGCTGCCGCACAATCCCGAGGAGGAGGCGCAACGGCGCTTCCTGCAACCGGCGTAGCGGCGATCACCGGTCGCCGCGAAGTTCCTCTTCATGAATGCCCCAGCTCTCATCGCCCGAGTTCTCCTCGGGACATGGTTCGTCTACAGCGGCGGCGTGAAAATCTTCGGCAGCGGTTTGGACCGCTTCACGCGGGATGTCGCGAACTATCAGCTCGTCAAGGCGCCGTGGGATGCGGTGGCGGCCTACTCGGTGCCGTGGTTGGAAGTGGTGGCCGGTCTTTGCCTGATGCTCGGCATTCTCCGGCGCGGGGCGATCCTCACGGTCGCGGGCTTGGTGGTGATGTTTGCGATTTCCGTCGGCTGGGCCTGGCACAAGGGCTTGGATATTTCCTGCGGCTGCCACGGCGGCGACGCACCGATTCAATACTGGGCGAAGGCTGCCGAGTTCGCCGGCTATTTCATCCTCCTCGGCTGGCTGTGGTGGAGGGAAACCCGGCATGTGGCCGCGCGTCTGTGACCGTTATAAACTGGAACGCGCCGCAGAACCGTCACGCATCAATTTCCGACTGTCACAGAGACGCGGCGACGGCCGAAGTTCCGCCCACCCGCGATCCTCCACGCCTGATCGACGGGGGACGCCTTCAGAAATGCATCGGGAAAGACCGCCGTCCAAGCTGTGGCTTTCAAACCGGACGTGAATCAGGTCGCGTTGTTAGGAATCAATAACTCCTGCCCCAGACCGCGAAGGTGGTGGTTTCCTGGCCGGTGAGGATGCACTTGCCGCTGGCGGCTTGCAGGGACGCGGGGAGCTTCGCTTCGGCGATCGGCACACAGCGGATGGTGATCTTGTGCTGCTTGGAAAGTTCTTCTTCCTGCTCGCGGGTGCCGGCCCACGGGGTGTAGAGCCAGCCGGGATTTTCCGACGCCCAATGGGCGTGGAAGACGTCGAGGCGGGTGCAGAAGGTGATGTTGGCGTTGCGGAAGGCGGTCGCGCGGGCGAGCAGCGAGTTGTGGATTTCTCCGAGGATCTCGGTGGCG
>JAYWDF010000575.1:0-1581 GCA_043779985.1 Akkermansiaceae bacterium
TCGAGAATCTCGACGTGCATGTCCACGCCTATGGAGCCATTTCAAAACTCAAAAGCATCGCCGTGATCAGCTCGCCCGAGCCGCGGATGCTGATGGTCCAGCCCTTCGACCCGGCGACCACCCGCGATATTGAGCGCGCAATCCGCGAGTGCAAACTCGGGCTCAATCCCGCAGCCGCCGACCGCTCAATCCGCGTGCCGATCCCCGAGCTCTCCGAAGAACGCCGCCGCGACATGGTGAAAATGATCAAGCACCTCGCGGAAGAAGCCAAAGTCCGCCTTCGTGCCGCCCGCAAAGACGGCATCGACGCCGCGAAGAAGATGAAGGCCGACAACCTGATCACCGAAGACGGGCAGAAAGACTTCGAAAAAGAAGTCCAGGAGCTGACCAACAAGTTCAACAAGAAGATCGACGACCACGCCGTGGCGAAGGAAGCGGATCTGATGAAGGTGTGAGCGAGTTGCTCGGAATTTCATGCCCTACATAGGCCCGCTTCCAGGCGCTCTTGGGTCCAAGAGCGGGCCTGAACGCAGAGCGCCCTACAAGCAAGCCACTTGGTCAATGCTTCTGCGAATGCTCAAGTGCAGCGGCGACAAAGCCGGCAAAGAGCGGATGCGGATGGTTCGGCTTGGATTGGAACTCGGGGTGGAATTGCGCTCCAATGAAGAATGGATGCTCCGGAAGTTCGACAATCTCCACCAGACCTTCGTCCGCCGAGACGGATGAAATCACGAGCCCCGCATCCTGCAAACGGTCCTGATAGTCCGAATTGAACTCATACCGGTGGCGATGGCGCTCGTGGATGCGGTCCAGGTTGCCGTACAGATCTGCCGCCTTGGTACCAGTGAACAGAATCGATTCGCAAGACCCTAGCCGCATCGTCGCCCCCATATCTTCAACACCTTTTTGCTCCTCCTGCAAGCAGATGACGGGATACTTGGTGGTCTTGTCGAACTCCGTAGAGTTCGCGCCCTTCAAGCCGCAGACGTTACGCGCATACTCGATGGTCGCGATCTGCATGCCGAGGCAGATGCCAAAATAAGGGATTTTGTTTTCCCGGGCATACTGCGCTGCTAGAATTTTCCCCTCCGTGCCGCGGTCGCCAAAGCCACCAGGAACAAGAATACCGTCGACATCGCCAATGACCGCCTTAGCGCCGTGGTCTTCGATTGCTTCCGCTTCCACGCGGACGATCTGCACCTTGGTATCGTGATGGGCTCCGGCATGAATCAGCGACTCGTAAATCGATTTATATGCATCCTGGAGCTCGATGTATTTTCCCGCCACCGCGATGGTGACTTTGTGCTTAGGATGAATCACCCGCTGCACGAACCGCTCCCAATCCTCAAGCGCGGGCGAAGGAGTGTGGCCAAGGCCTAACTTGTCAACCACGAGCCGGTCGATTTTGTCACGCCGGAGGTCCAGCGGGCATTCATAAATCGTGTGGGCGACGTCGCGGAAGGCAACGACATTCTTCCGCTCAACGTTGCAAAACATCGCGATTTTCTTGCGGTTGTCCTCGTCGAGGTCGGCTTCCGTGCGGCAAATAATGATATCCGGCTGGATCCCAAGCTCGCGAAG
>JAYWDF010000576.1:0-1581 GCA_043779985.1 Akkermansiaceae bacterium
AGCGGCCGTCCCTGATAGTGCCCCTCGATGACCGATGGCAAAAGCTCCGCCGCCGCCGTACCGCTGGTGGTGATTACCGCGCAGGGTTGTTGGGTCTCCATCGTCCGCCCCAGTGCGAAAAACCCCGCGCTGCGCTCCTCGAAATGCCGCCAAACGCGCACCAATCCCGCCGCTTCGGCGCGCGCCAGCGCTTCGAGCAAAGCCGCATTCCGCGCCCCGGCGCAAACGACGAACTCGCGCACGCCCGCCTTGAGACAATTTTTCACCACTTCGAGAGCCGGATACCATGCGTTCACGCCGCTGTCCTAGCCCACGGTCGCGGAATGTCCAAGCGCGGGTTTTGCCGGGGATGCCCAGTGGATTGGATCATCAGCCGAGCGGGTCGGGCGAAATCGGAGATTGCACGTCGCAGTCCCGTCCGTTCGATCCGCGCCCAAGAGCCCAATCGACACTCAAAAAGGCTCGGGAAACACATTCCAACAAATGGTTGCCAAGGCGACGATCCAGCTTTCCTGTTTTTGCAGGTTTGGCGTGCTACGCTAGCCATATCCGGGAGCGGTCGACCCGCTGATGGCCTGTGGTGCTGGTAGGAATCTGGTTTTTGAGAATGACTAAAATCGGAAGGGCGTCTTGTTCCGCTAGGGAAACGTGCGTGAAGCCAACGTTTGGTGTGGCCAAGCCCGAGTATTGAGGGAGCCAATCATTTCCAGCTGCTGGTGGAGCGCCCCCCGAAGTAGATCCGGCGTCTGGGATGATCCAGCCAGCCATAAAAAGCAGAAGCTCCGTTTGAAAAAGCCCATAAAAGCAGCCTCTTCAACTAAATCTGTGGGTGAACCTGGGTGCACGCTGATCTCCACGTCGGCAACGGTCTGGCGCGAGGCGCGCCAGCCACTTTGGAATCCGTCCCGGCTGTCTCAGCCTGGACACCTTTTCCTCAGGCTTCGATGCCGTGCTTGGTGCGGAGGCGCTCGATCTCTTCGGAGAGCGCGCCCCAGCGGGAGTAGCTTACCTCTAATGATTTTGCGAGCTTGTCCACGGCGTTGGTGACTTCCCGGAGCTTGCCGGGGTTATGGGTCACGGTGTCGCTGGAGAGTTGCTCGGTGAGCGTCGCTTGCGCGCCTTCCAGCTCGGCGATCTTGGCTTCAAGCGCGGTGAATTCGGTTTCCAGCGGCTTGAGGACCTTGGAGCGGATTTCGCGTTGCTCGGCTTCGATCCGGCGTTGCTCCTTGCGGTTGACACCGGGGATGGACTGGCGGGATGAGCTGTTAGCGGGAGCGGCGGTGCCGAGTGTGGCGAGGCGCGGGGCGATGCCTTTTTTCGCGGCTTCGTCCTCGGCGGATTTTTCCAGGTAGTAGGTGATGTTACCGGCGTAGAGGACCGGTTGCTCGCCGGGGCGGAACTCGAGGGTCTTGCTGACGAGCGCGTCGAGGAAGGTCCGGTTGTGGGAGACGATCATCACGCTGCCGGGATAGTCGATGAGCGCGCGCTGGAGCACGTCCTGCGACTGCATGTCGAGGTGGTTCGTCGGCTCGTCGAGGATGAGGAAATTCGCCGGGCGCAGGAGCATGCAGACGAGGGCGA
>JAYWDF010000577.1:0-1580 GCA_043779985.1 Akkermansiaceae bacterium
GAACGGATGCCGCTTTGGCACGGGTAATGGGTCAGGTTTCCTTGTAGTGGCTCAGGCTGGATTCGAGCGCCGCGATGATTTCCTTCCGCAAAGAAACCGGTCTCAGCACAGTGATCGATGGGCCTTGGGAGAGGATCCAGAAATGAAGCTGCCAGGATTCCTGGACGGTGGCAGTGAGCGTTTGGACGCCCGAGCGGGTGGCGATTTTCTGATCCTTGGAAATCGGAGTTTCTTCCAACAGGCGGGCGAGGTCATCGGAAACCCGCGCCTTGAGGACCATGGTGCCGCCGCTGCCGAACTGCGCGCCGCCGCCGGCGAGAAAGGAGTCGAGGGAAAAGCCTTGGGGGCGCTGTGCCGGTTCGTCGAGGACGGTGGCGGAAGCGATCCGGTGGATGGCGTAAAGGTGTGGCTGCTCGTAATCGAAAGCAGTGGCTACCAGATAGGATCGCGCACCCTGTTGGATCAGTGAGAGTGGATGGAGGGTCTGCTCCTTGGCGGCCGTCGATCCTGCGCTGAGGTAAACGACCTGCAACTGGCGCTGCCGGAGCAGGGCTTCCTGGATCGCGGGCAACACTCCCGGGGCCATGGTCGGCGGAATGAACGGCAGGCCCGGTGGCACGTAGCGGACGAGGTCCGCCCAGCGTGCGTGCGGGATTTTCGGCAGGGCGGCGAGCTTTTCCCGTGCGAGCGAAAACTTGCCTTCCAGCGCGGAGAGGAACGCGGGGGGCATGATCTGGCGAAGCACATCCTCCATCAGGCCGAGCGACACGGCTTCGGATAGATCCATGCCGAGGGTGTCGAAGCGGGCGTTTTCCTTCCAATGCCAGCCGTAGGGAATGGACACCTCGTTGCGGCCAATCGGAAAAATGCGGGACAGTTCATCCATGTCGCGCTCGATGGTGCGCTTGGTCACGTTGTGGCCGGCACCCTCCAACCGGTCACGGAGATCCCGCGAGGTTCGTCCGGGCGGACGGGAAGGAAGGTGGTTCCGCAACAGTTCCCACTGGCGGGCAAGGGTGGTTTCGTGGTCGGAGCCTGGCATGGATGGAGGAAATTGGGATTATTAAAAACCGATCCGCCGGCTGCGGTTGGCTTTGAGGTCGGATTCGGCGATCACCGCCCGCAACAGGCTGTTAGCATCTCGGAACGGTTGGAACCGGTGCTGTCTCGCAATGGCAGCGAAATCTCCGGGGGCGGAGACATCCATGGTGGTGGCCAACTCCAGATCCGCGGAGGTTGGCTGCGGGAGATCGAGATTCTGACAGTAGGAAGTTAGCAGGCGTCCGGCTTGAGCCGGGAGGAGATAGCCGAAGTGCAATTTGATATCGAATCGGCGCATACTCGCGGGATCAAGCTGATCGATCAGATTGGTGGAGGCAATCAGGATGCCGGGGAAAGATTCGATCTGGGTGAGCATTTCGTTGATCTGGGTGACTTCCCAGGAATGCCGGGCCTGCGTGCGATCCCGCAGGAACGAATCCACCTCATCGATGAGGAGCACGGCACCATCCTGTTTGGCTCGCTCAAACGTGCGAGCGATCTTCTGCTCCGTCATCCCCACGTAGGGGCTCAAAAGATCG
>JAYWDF010000578.1:0-4919 GCA_043779985.1 Akkermansiaceae bacterium
GAATGTTAGAGGCTGCGGAAGCATTTCCGGTCAACCTGGGCTTTCTCGGAAAGGGGAATTGTTCCTCACCCGAACCTCTCCGCGAGCAGGTGCTGGCGGGCGTCATCGGCCTGAAACTTCACGAAGACTGGGGCACCACGCCCGCCGCGATCGATACCTGTCTATCAGTCGCTGACGAGTTCGATATCCAAGTCGCCATTCATACCGATACCCTGAACGAAGCGGGCTTCGTCGAGAGCACGCTCGCCGCGTTCAAAGGCCGGACGATTCACACCTATCACTCCGAAGGTGCCGGTGGCGGCCACGCTCCCGATATCATCCGCGTCTGTGGCGAGGCGAACGTCCTGCCGTCCTCCACCAATCCGACCCGCCCGTTCACCACCAATACCATCGACGAGCACCTCGACATGCTCATGGTCTGCCATCACCTAGACTCGCGCATTCCGGAAGATGTTGCCTTTGCCGAAAGCCGGATTCGTCCCGAGACCATCGCCGCAGAGGATCGTCTCCATGACCTCGGTGCGATCTCGATGATGTCATCTGATAGTCAAGCCATGGGTCGCATCGGTGAGACGATCACCCGCACGTGGCAGACGGCCCATAAAATGAAGGTGCAGTTCGGAAAGCTCGACGGGCCGTCTCATCCGGCGGCCGATAATTTTCGAGCTTTACGCTATGTTTCGAAGTATACGATCTGCCCTGCCATCGCGCATGGAATTTCCCACGAAGTCGGCAGCCTCGAGGTCGGAAAGCTCGCCGACATCGTCATCTGGAAACCTGCCTTTTTCGGCGTGAAACCGGAAACCATCCTCAAGGGCGGCCTCATCGCCTGGGCAAACATGGGCGATCCCAACGCCTCCATTCCCACACCCCAGCCGACGATGTATCGCCCGCAGTTCGGAGCGTTTGGCAAGGCCATCGCGACCACCTCGGTTACATTTGTTAGTACGGCCTCACTTGAATCCGGAGGTCTCGAAAATCTAGGTCTAACAAAGCGGCTCGTCGCCGTGAAAAACTGTCGCTCAGTCACCAAGCGCGATCTCCCGTTCAACGATGCATTGCCGAAAATCACCGTGGATCCGGACACCTACAGCGTCACAGCAGATGGCGTCGCACTCTGCTGCGAGCCGCTCAGCGTCCTGCCCATGGCCCAGCGTTATTTCCTCTTTTAGGGAACTCGTTTATTTTCGCGTTGCCGCCTATGGGATGAGCGCGTCCACGCTTCGCCCGAATTTTTCTCCCCCCGCCCTTTGACCGGTCGGCCAGAGAGAGGCCACCATCTCCGTCCGGGAGTGTTTTGCGAGCGGTCTGGGCTCCATGAAACTGATTCGGCATGACAACTGCTCATGCGGTGGAAGAAATGAAGTATCGCCCATTCATCCCCTGAAATGCATCTCGTCACACGATTGCTGGCGGATCAGTCGGTCCAGCCTCCGGAAACGCAGATCGCGCTGTTCGCCGAGCGCCGCCAGTTTCTCAAACGCCGCTGGCGGGGGATTGCGGGGGATGGCACGGAGTTCGGTTTCGATCTTGAGACGCGGCTCACCGAGGGTGGCGTCATTTTTCAACAGGATGGACGCGACTACATTGTCCGCCAGCTTCCTGAAAAAGTTTATGAGATTGCGTTGGGAAATCCAACGTTCGCCGCCCTCGTGGGATGGAAGGTCGGGAATCTCCATCTTCCCGCACAGATGGTCGGCGATGCGATTCTCGTCCTGCATGACGTGGCGATGGCACAGCTCCTCGAACGCGAGGGCTGGCCTTTTTCCGAGCCTGAGGTTCTGTTCACCCCGATGAAGGCAGTTGCCCACGCACCATGAGTTCCGATCCCATGCTCTGGCTCCTCCAAGCGAACGATACCGCTTATCCGTCGGGTGCTTATGCGCATTCGTTCGGGCTTGAGGAGTTGGTCGAGTCCGGAGTGGTTCGCTCACCGCTGGCGCTTGAGGATTTCCTTGAAAAACAGATTCTGCCCGCGCTGCTCGCGTTTGAAATTCCCTTCTTCGCCCGCGCCCATGCAGCGGCGCTTGCCGGTGATGCGGAACGATTGCTAGAAATAGATCGCGAACTCGATGCCTGGCGAATCCCTGCCGAACTCCGTGATGCCTCGCGCCGGATCGGTTCGCAACGGCTGAGCTTGTTAGCGGAGCTTGATCCTTCATTGCTGATTTGGCGCTATCGTGAGGTTTCTCCCCGCAGCCATCATCTGGTGGTGACGGCGCTGGAGCTTTCCGGATTGCCGGTCGCGCAGGCCGCGCGGGCGTTTGCGTTTCAAACCATCGCCGGTGTGACGGCGGCTTCCATGAAGCTCATGCGCATCGGGCAAACCTCGTGCCAGCAGATCGCCCGCCGCACGCTGATCAAGCTCGGGCAGAAGATCGATACCGCTCTTTGTCAGGAACCCGATGGTTGGTTCAATCCCTTACTCGAAATCGCCTCACTCCGCCATGCCCGCGCCCATGCAAGACTCTTCATTTCCTGAAACCCGGACCCGCCCGTTCCGTCTCGGCATCGGTGGCCCGGTCGGCTCTGGCAAGACCATGTGCGTGCTGCGCCTCTGCCAATGGCTGAAGGACGAGATCTCGCTCGCAGTCATCACCAACGACATCTACACCCGCGAGGACGCGGAGTTTTTGCTGCGTGAAAACGTGCTGCCCGCCGAGCGCGTCCGCGGCGTGGAAACGGGCGGTTGCCCGCATACCGCGATCCGTGATGACACCAGCATGAACATGGCGGCGGTGGTCGATCTGGAAAATGCCCACCCGGATCTCAAGCTGATCCTCATCGAGAGCGGCGGCGACAATCTATCCGCGACCTTTTCCCCCGAGCTGGTCGACGCCTACATCTACGTGATCGACGTCGCGGAAGGCGACAAGATCCCGCGCAAGGGCGGCCCGGCCATCCGCACCAGCGACCTACTGCTCATTAACAAAACCGATCTTGCGCCCTATGTCGGAGCCGACCTGGACGTGATGGCGCGCGATTCCAAAATGCAGCGCGGGACGCGTCCCTTTCTTTTCGCCGATTTGAAATCTGAAAAAGGCAAGGATGACCTGCTTGCTTGGTTAAAGCATGAGTATCTCTTCATCTAACCTGGGCGCGGAACTCATTCCGCGGGAGGAAGACGGTTCGCGCGGAATGTATTCCGCACTGCCGGTTTCGGGCTCCGCCCTGAGCGGCCATCTCGAACTCCGCTGTGAGAACCGTGCCGATGGTGTGCCATTCATTTCCCACCAGAGTTTCCGCGCGCCGATTCATTTGAGTAAATCGCACATCGCCCAAGGACAGCTCGTCCAAAGCATCGTCAATCCCACGGCGGGATTCTTCGACGGCGATCAATTAGAAACCCGCATTCACGTGGCTCCGGGCGCGAAGCTGGTGCTCAGCACGCCGTCGGCATCGCGCGTCTATCGAACACGCTCGGGTGCGCCGGCAGTGAGTGACCAGAAATTCCGCGTTGAGGAAAATGCCTCGCTTGAGTGGATTCCCGAGCCGTTCATCCCCCATGCCGGAGCGCGTTATGTGCAGCGGACGGAAATTCACCTGCATCCGGCGGCGAGTCTGTTGTTTTTCGATTGGATCGCGCCGGGGAGGGTGGCGATGGGGGAAATTTTCGCTTACGAGGAGCTTCGTTGGGACTTGGATCTCTTTCTTGATAGCACGCTCATCGCTCGCGAGCGCTTCAGTTTGCGCCCGGATGACCACAGTCTGGAGGCGCTCCGGGCGAGATTTCCGGCGGCGCACTATCTCTCGGTGTATGCCGCCGGCGGGCTGGCGAAGAACTGGCCGACGGAAGCCTTGGATTCGCTCAACGGCGAGGACGTCTATCTCGGCCATGGTCCACTTGTCGGTGGCGTTCACGTAATCCGCGCGCTGTGTCGCGACAGTCTGGCCGCACGGGACTTGTTGGAAACGCTGCGGCCGATGCTGTATGCCGCCGCGGATTTGAGGGCGCCTGCGCTGGGGCGGTTATTTTGCTAGGAAAGTGAAAATGAAAAGGCGCGGATTCGTTGCCGAAGTCCGCGCCTTATACATATCCCCTCCCGCTGGGGTGGCGGCATTTGTCGCAAATTGGTTTCCCCCCGGATCCCAATCTGCATGCACGCGCACGTGAGGTTGCCTAAAACTACAAAGGTCTTACGGGTTTGTAAACAATTTACTTGAGCGAATTTAAATGTTCTTCGCCGTGGGGCGGGTGAAGTAATGGTGGAGGGCTTCGATGGAGCCGTGGCCATGGGCGGCTCGGGTGATGATGCCGCCGGTGGCTGCGATTTTCTGTTTGATGGCTGTGACCGCGTTCGCCGGGCAGGCGGTCATGCCGGCGTGGGCGGGATCGAGCATTTCGAGGTCGTTGTGACTGTCCCCGATGGCGAAGCAGCGGGCGGCGCCGAGCTCGTAGTGCTTCGCGACTTGGCCAAGGCTGCTGCCTTTTTGAAAATCCCGGTGGCCAAAGCGCAGGTAGATCGAGTTCCGCTGCCAGGCGAGGTGGGGCTCAGCGGCGGCGAGTGGCTCGATGCGGTCGATGATCCATTCCATCTCTTCCTCGGACTGGGAAATGATTCCGGCTGGCTCGCCGTCCATTTCGATCCATTTCGCTCCGGTGTGCTGCTCGACTTCACTGCGGATGTGGGTCAAGAGTTTCTGGAGGTGTTTGAAAAGGCGGTGAATTTCCTTCTCGCAGTTTTGATTCCACTTCGGGTGTGGCAGCCAACGCCCGAGCTCGTTGGGGAAATAGATTTCCCGCTCGCGGGCGACTACCCAATCCGGCAGGAAGGGAAATCGACTCTCGAGGAAGCCCTCGACCATGTGTGCCATCGAGCGCCCGGTGTTGATCCCCCAGACGACGCCCTGTTCCTCGCGGAGCTTCCGGATGAGGTCAAAAAATGCGACCGGCACCGGCGGGTCTCCGGCGGAGTGGT
>JAYWDF010000579.1:0-4908 GCA_043779985.1 Akkermansiaceae bacterium
GATAGTGTTCGCATCTGGGTGTCATTCTTTCTGGCGCAACGACCGACTACAGCCGATTTCTCATCCCCTTCCCGGTGTCATTCTACTTGGCGCAATGCGATTTTAGAAATTCTCCCTTTTTCGGATTGCCACGTGGGAAAGCCGTCCCTAGCTTCCGCCTCCCGCGATCTTTAACCTCACTCCGAGATGTCCAAGCACAATAGCCTCAAGTCCAATGCCACCGTCGGCGGCAAACGTTCCGTTCTCAAACGCTTCGAGCGCGTCAAACTCCTCAAGGAGCGCGGCGAATGGAAAGCCGGCCGGTCCCCTGTGGGCCTTCCAAAGACCAAGCACGAGGGTTAATCCCCTGGCTTTCTCCACTTTTTAAAACGCGCGGGCCCTACCGGGTTCGCGCCTTTTGTATTTCATTCCATGGCAACCAACGACGGCACCCGCCTCAATAAATACCTCGCGTCCTGCGCCGTGGGCTCACGTCGCGCGTGCGATGAACTCATCAAGGCTGGTCGCATCGAGGTGAATGGCAGCCCGTGTGTGAACATGGGCACCCGCATCACCGCGAGCGACCATGTGAAGCTCGATGGCAAACGGGTGGCCCCGCGGGAGACGATGATCATCGCCTTCCACAAGCCGCGCGGCTACGTCTGCACCCGCGAGGATGAGCTGGGACGGGAAACCATTTACTCCCTGCTGCCTGCCTCACTGCACGCACTGCACCACGTCGGGCGACTCGACATGGACTCGGAAGGCCTGTTGATTCTGACCAACGACGGCGATCTCTCGCAGCAGTTGATGCATCCGTCGAAATCGATCGAAAAAGAATACCTCGTCACCTCGAACCAGGCATTCGAGAACTCTCACCTCGACCAGTTTCTCGAGGGCGTTTTCACCACCGAGGGCAAACTGAAGGCCAAGGTCATCGAGCGCCTTTCTTCCCGCCGCCTCAAGGTGGTGCTCGACCACGGCGCGAAACGCCAGATCCGCGTGATGTTCGACACCCTCGGCTATCAAGTCACCAAGCTGATGCGCGTCCGCATCGGCGCTTTGTGGCTAGGCGACCTGGAGCCCGGCGGCTGGGCGGCCCTGAACGCACTGGAAGTCCAGATGCTGCTAGGAAATCCAAAGCCCGCCAAGAAGCGGGAAGCCTCGGACGAGGGCCGGAAAAAAAGACCGGATTAACCAGTTCTCGGGACTTGCCGTAAGCGCGCAGGGCTCCTAGTTTTTGCGCGCAAAGCGGGAAATGCATTTTCCCCGCTAATTCCATGACCACCCATGAGCGCTAAAAAACCGACGTTAAGCCACGACCAGGACATCGCCCACAAGCCGTCCAAGGAATTTTCCGCGAAAGCCCGCATCCCTTCGATGGCGGCCTACAAGAAGCTCTACAAGGAATCCATCGAGAAACCGGCGGTCTTCTGGGCGCGTGAGGCGAAAGAACTGGTTTGGCAAAAACCGTGGACGAAAGTGCTCGATTGGAAGGCCCCGAACGCCAAGTGGTTCGAAGGCGGCAAGCTCAACGTTTGCGAAAACTGCGTGGACCGCCACGCTGCGGGACCGCGCAAGAACAAGGCTGCGATCATCTGGGAGGGCGAGCCCGGTGACAAACGCGTGATCACCTACGGCCAGCTCCAGAAGGATGTCTGTCGTTTCGCCAACGTGCTCCTGAAAAACGGCGTCAAGGCCAAGGACCGGGTGCTCATTTACATGCCAATGGTGCCTGAGGCCGCCGTCGCCATGCTCGCCTGCGCCCGCATCGGCGCGGTGCACAATGTGGTCTTCGGCGGATTCGCCGCAGAGGCCATCGTCGACCGCCTCGATGATTCCGGAGCCACGGTGATCATCACCGCCGACGGCGGCTGGCGGCGCGGCAAGGTCGTCGCGCTCAAGCCGGTGGTCGACGAGGCCCTCGCCAAATACGACAAGGTCAAGCGCGTCATCGTTCTCAACCGTTGCGGCAATGAAGTCGCGATGGATGCCAAGCGCGACGCCTGGTGGCATGACGAAGTGGCCACGGTTTCCTCCAAGCACGTCGCCAAGGGCTTCGACTCGGAGCACCCGCTTTTCGTGCTTTATACCTCCGGCTCCACCGGAAAGCCCAAGGGTATCCTCCACACCTCCGGCGGCTACCTCACCGGCACCCATTCGACCTGCAAATACATTTTCGACATGCGCGACGAGGACGTCTACTGGTGCACCGCCGACGTCGGCTGGATCACCGGACACTCCTACATCGTTTACGGCCCGCTGGCTAACGGCGTCACGCAGGTGATGTATGAAGGCGCCCCGAACGCTCCGGACTTCGGCCGCTTTTGGAAAATGGTCGAAGAATACGGCGTCACCATCTTCTACACCGCGCCGACCGCCATCCGCGCCTTCATTAAGGCGGGCGACCATTTCCCCGCTGCTCACGATCTGTCGTCGCTGCGCCTGCTCGGCTCCGTCGGCGAGCCGATCAATCCGGAAGCATGGAACTGGTACCATAAACACATCGGCGGCGGTAAATGCCCGATCGTCGACACCTGGTGGCAGACCGAGACCGGCGCCATTCTGATTTCTCCGCTGCCCGGCGCCACTCCGTGCAAGCCCGGCACCGCGACGCTGCCGTTCTTCGGCGTCGATGCCGCGATCCTCGACGATGCAGGCAACGAATGCAAAGCCGGCCAAGACGGTCGCCTCGTCATCCGCAAGCCATGGCCGTCGATGATCCGCTCGATTTACGGCGACAAGGAGCGCTACAAAAAGACCTACTGGTCGGACTACCCCGGCATCTACACCGCGGGCGATGGCGCACGCCGCGACAAGGACGGGAATTTCTGGATCATCGGTCGTCTCGATGACGTGCTCAACGTCTCCGGCCACCGTCTCGGCACGGCGGAAATCGAGAGTGCGCTCGTCTCCCACCCCGCTGTGGCGGAAGCTGCTGTGGTCGGTCGCCCGGATGACATGAAGGGCCAAGCCGTCGCCGCCTTCGTCACACTCAAAGGGAATTATGAGGAATCGGAAGCCCTTCGCGCCGAGTTGCGCAACCACGTTGGCAAGGTCATCGGCGCAATCGCCAAGCCGGACGACTTACATTTCGCCCCAGGACTGCCGAAAACCCGCTCCGGTAAAATCATGCGCCGCCTCTTGAAAGAACTGGTTTGTACCGGTAAAATCTCAGGAAATGTCACGACCCTCGAAGACTTTTCGGTCATTGAGAGCTTGCAGCGCAAGATTGCCAAGTAACCCAACCGCTTTTCCATGACTTCATCCCGCTACCTCATCGCCCGCCTTGCCCAGGCTTTCGGCTACTACCGGAAGAACCAACGCATGGCGGATGCCGCGAGCGAAATGCACCTCTTGCGCGAAGCCGAGGCGCAGCTCGGGGCTGCGATCTGGGAGAAAGTCGAGGGCATCGAGGAGCTCTCCGTGGAATATTGGAATCTGCGGAAATTCATCAAAGAGAAGGAAATCATCCGGGCCAAAGTCGCCGAACGCCAGGCCTGGCTCGACCAAGCCCACGAGGAGCGCGCCACCGTCCTGAGCAGCACCCCGGAGTTCCATCAGGAGCTGATCGACGAGCGCGTCGCTCTGCTCACCGAGCTTGAGCGACTCGCCCAACAGCGTGATCAAATCGTCGCTGACGCCCGCGAGGTCCGCCGGACCTATGACGGATTAAAAATGAAGCTCGAGGTGCTCAGCAAGGAATCCTCCGGATCCGAGGCAGATCAAGCGGCCATCGCCCAAGTGAAGATCCGCCTCGGCGAGCTCAAAGCCAGGTTCTCCCAGCTCAAGCAAGGCCGCATCGACATCGGATTGGAAATCGAAGCCGGCGACGCTAAGATCGATCTCGTGGATGAGCAGCTCAATGAAAAGAAGAAGGACCGGCGCGTCCATGCCTCCGCCGCCTTTCAAGTAATCGGCGACGGCAACAAGGAGATCTCCCTCTTGCGCGCGGAAAGCGGTCTGCTGGACACGCAAATGCGCCAACTCTATGCGGAGATCGGCCGATTCGTCAGCCGCCACGCCGCCAGCCACTCGGCCTGCGCCGCGGCGGCGGCTTCGCACCATGGCCTCGTCGACGTCATGCGCGCCATCCGCCGCTCGATCGCGCTCAATCACCGGCTCGCCGGCACCGCCTGAGTTATTTCCGCCAGATCCAGCGCAGGGTATCAGGAAAAATCGCGCCGCCTTGTTTGCCATCGTGGCCGCCGTGACCCCAGACGAAACGGTGGTCATAGCCTGCGAATTTGAGGGCCGCCTGCATCTGCATGCTACCGAGCGGCCATGAGCCGTGGGGGTTGTCGAGATCGTGGATGCCGTCTTGGAAAAACGCCCGAATTGGCTTCTTCTCCGCCTTGCGGATCAACCCGGGATACACATCGCCGCCACGGATGTTAGTGAACGAGCCGATCTGCGAAATCACCTTGCGGAAGGCATCCGGCCGCTGCCACGCCACCGTCCACGCGCAGATGCCGCCGGAACTCATGCCGCAGATCGCACGCTGGTCGGGATCCTTCGTCAGATTGTGCGTCTTGGCGACTTCCGGCAGGATTTCATCCAGCAGGAACCGGGCGTAAGCATCCGACAAGGTGTCGTACTCGACGCTCCGGTTAGAAGTCTTCCAAGGCTGCTTGGGGAGCTCGGTCGCCACGTCACCGGGATTGATGAAAATCGCGATCATCGGGGGAATTTCCCCAGCCTGGATCAGATTGTCCAAGACCACCGGCACCCGGAACTCGCCGGTCGGATTCGCATAGGCATGACCGTCTTGGAAGACCATGACGGGCGTCGGCTTGGCGGCGTCGTATAGCGCGGGTTGATAGACGGAGACATGCGGATCGTGGATGGGTTCGACAGGGACGTGTTCCCGATGCCGTACCACATGGCTCCGATCCCGACGCCCCGCCGGATGTCTCGGTGGGTTGGGAG
>JAYWDF010000580.1:0-4905 GCA_043779985.1 Akkermansiaceae bacterium
GGGCTACTGGCAGGATTTCCTCTGCGAATTTCACCAAACTCAGCGCGAGCAGGCGGTGAAAAAGTCGGGCATGATGAACGGCTTCCATCGCGTTGCCGCTTGGTTTTCCGACTTGGGATCTTCCAAGTGGGCTTACGGTGCCGGTTTGGCCTACGCTGCAGTGACGGTCGCCTTTTTCCTCACCCCGCGTGACGTGGTGAAGGAAAACGCTCCGGTCACCCCGGTGAGCTACCAGGTGGTCCCGCCAGCCGCGCCAGTCGCGGTTGAGCAACTCGACCAGTTGGACCTGAGTCCCACGACTCAAGGTAGCGTTGGCGAACAGGTGTTCTAATTCCAGCACTTCCGAAATGCTGGTTCTGGAATGCCCGCGCCGACGGTGGTCGGCACGAATGTGTTGTGTGGCAAGCGCCTGCGTGACGGTGACCTTTGCCCAGCCGCTTGAGATTTCTCCGCGGTGGCAGGTGAATTTCCCGGCGGTGGTGAATGGCAGCCCGAGCGAATCCACGGCAGTGGCTCTGGGCGCCGACTCGCTGATGGTCGTAGTGGTCACCGCGGGTGCGGATCCGCTCAATCCGAAGCTGCTACTGGGCAGCCGCACGATCCCGGTCAGTGTGATCGGGCATGACGCGGTATCCCGGTTAGGTTTTATCAAAATCGAGCAAGGGGCGATGCCCAAGTCCTGGGAATGGGCGGACGAAGTTGGCGCAAGCGCGAGCGCCACGCTGCAATTCATGGAGCCCGGTGGAGTGGTCAAGTGCCGGACGACCGGATGGGTCAAACAGATCGGCGGGAAAATTTTACCACTCGCCCTGCTGCGGGTGAATTTCACCCGAGCGGTGCCACCGCCGGGCACAGCGTTGCTCGACGATGGGGGACGAGTGGTGGCCGTGGTTTTCCAGAACTCAGGGAGCGGAAACATCGGCTACGCGATTCCCGCGGAGGCGGTGCATCGGGTGCAGCGGGATATTTGCAATGGTGGGCAGTTGAAACGTGGTTGGCTCGGCTTGGCGCTGCGCGCGGAATCACAAATCCCCCAGATCAGCCGGGTGCTCCCGGATTCCCCGGCCGCTGCCGCAGGAATCAAGGCGAACGATGTGCTCATCAGCATCGGATCACGTCAGATCACGGATTATGCGGATGCCGCGAATGCGTTTTTCTATCTGGTTCCCGGCCAGCCGGTGCGGGTGACATTGCAACGGGGAGCGCAGATCCTCGAATTCACGCTCACGCCTACCAAGGCGAAAGTATAACAAAAAGGGTAGGAAGCGACCCGCACCGGATGTCGATCCGGTCGGTCAATCCACCCGGTGATACGCGGCTCGTCACGCCGCGAACCGATGAGGGACTTTTTTCAATTACCGCGGCTTGGGACCGAGTGCTGCCGGCGCCGGAGTATCGGTCAATGTCAGCATGAACGACCAGTGGTAGGTCTTGTCGGACTGGAGTAAATATTGGGGCAAGGCGATGGCACCCCACGAATTGGTCCCGCCAAGGCCGGATTGACGGTGGTCAAGATTGAGGGTGTAAATATCGCGGGGCGGAAGCTCCGTCGAGTGCATCGCGAGCTGGATGTCACGAGCGGTGCCGGGGTAGCATCCCATTTCAAGCAGGGAGTCACCTGTAGCGTCGACACGCAGGCCGCTGCCGCCTGCCGGACTGGAAACGGTGGCCCAGCGGATGCCCGTGCGGTTGCCGGATTCCTGGGGGTCAATGTAGCGGTAGAACAGTGAGGGAATCAGGCCTTCGTGAACGGTGGTCCAGGATCCGGACTTACGGTCCACATAGTTTTCATGCGGGCCGTTACCATACCATTTCCAGATCGGTGTCCGGTTAGGGATCTCGAATTGATAGCCGATGCGTGGGATCGTCGGCAAATCCTTGCCGGGGCGGAACTCGGTATCGATCCCAAGCTGGCCGCTGCCGGTGAACCGATAGCGAAGGGTCGCGCTGCTCTGATTCGCGGGGATCTTGATCTCGGCGGTGATGACTACGTCGTTGCCTTCCTGCACCGCCGTCGTTTGGGATGCGGTTGCTTTGGCACCCGCGTATTGCCAGATCTTGAGCTTGTGATCGAGCTTGGCGCCCTCGTCATTGTTAGTCGTCGGACGCCAGAAGTTGAGTTGGAGCGGCGTGCGCAACCACTCCTGTTCCATGGATTTGATGGAGGTAAAGCAGCCGAGCGACTTGTCCAGAACGGCGGTGATGTCCTTGGCGTGCAGCGTGATCAGTTTGCCGTCATCGGTGAAGGTGGCAGGCTTTTCGGCAGCGGTCGGTGCGGGTGCGGTGCGCTTGCCCCATGGGAGAGGGATCTCGTCCCAAGCGATCGGCATGCCCGCGGGATACCATTCGTTCGCAGTTGGGAGATCGTATCGGACCCGGAGGAAATATTCGCTGGTGTCTTGGGGGGCGTGGCCGGTAGCGATCTCGATCACTGCGCTCTGTTGGGCGCCGATATCTGGAAGTGCGAGTTTTCCTTCCGCCACGGCGACTCCGTCCTGCATCAGTTTCCATGAGCCGTTGATCGGGTTGATGCCTCGGAAGAAGAATTCATTCTGAATCCGGATCTTGAGAGTTGGGGTTGTGAGATCCTCCGGGGTGGTGTGGATGTCTTGATAGACTTTCTTGACCTCGTCGAACTGAGGGGAGGGGGTCAGTGTGGCTGACATCAAGCCATTGCAGCAGAAGGAGCGATCCGTCGGGCGGTCGTTGAAATCGCCGCCATAAGCCAGAAAGCGCTGGGTCTTGGGTTTCTCGGCGTCCTTCGCGAAATCCAGCAGCAATACGGAGTTTTCCGGGGTGCCCGCGAGTTGCGCCGCACTGAGTGCGCGAGAGTAGATTGCCGCCTTGCGGATGGATCCGTTGAAGCGACGTGCGGTTTCCTCTGAGTCGATGCCCACTGAAAGCTCGAACGCGTTTTTCGAAAGCGGAGACGTGCATGGCTTGGTGGCGGCTTCCTTGCCATCGATGAAGGCGGTCAATGTTTTGCCATCATAACTGCCGGCATAAGAGTGGAACTTGGAGGCTGCATCCGCCGGCAGCTTGGCTTTGACGTCAGACCAGATCCCCATGGAGTAGATGAAAAATTCCAGATTCTCGCCGCTTTCAGAAATTTTAAGCCCATAGGAAGTGTCACCTTTTGCAATCAAGGGTTGGCCTCCCTGGCTGTAACCTTGGTTATTGAGGCGGGCTTCGGCGATCAGGGTGAAGCTTCCCGTGAGGTCGAGCTTGTCAGAGGCTTCTACGATCGCGCTGCCACTGTAGAGTCCTTCGTCAGTCGCCAACGAACCGAGTAAACGGACTTTGCTTGGATTGCCCGAGCGGTCCTCCACATCGCCGATCTTATGCTTTAGGGAAAGGATTCCCTGATCCTTCCAATCCCAGATGAATCCGCCCTGGAGCAACCGCTCCTTGCGGATGAGATTCCAATAGTCGCTGAGATTGCCGGTGGAGTTTCCCATGGCATGACTGTATTCGCACTGGATCAAGGGTCGTTGTTTCTCCAGCGGCAGCTTCTCCTCGGAGCGGCAGTATTTTTCGCTGTCCGGGATCGTTTCATACATCGGCGTGTAAAGGTCGGCGTGGGCCTTGTGGCCCGCTTGCTCGTAGTGAACGGGGCGGGACGGGTCGCGCTGGTGGAGCCACGCTGAGCATTTGACGAAATTCTCCCCATCGCCGGCTTCGTTGCCCATCGACCACATGATAATGCAAGGGTGGTTCTTGTCGCGTTCCACGAGGTTTTTGATCCGGTCCAGATGCGCCTCGAACCATGCCGGGTTCTTCGCCAGGGAGTCTTCTTTATAGCCCATGCCGTGCGATTCGATGTTAGCCTCGGCGACCACGTAGAATCCGAGCTCATCACAAAGTTCGACCAAGGCGGGATCGTTCGGATAGTGCGCGGTCCGGACGGCGTTGATGTTTCCGCGCTTCATTTGAAGGAGGTCGGCGCGGAGATCTTCCCTGGTGACGTAGTGACCGGTCTTCGGATTATGGTCGTGGCGATTCACGCCTTTGATTAGAATCGGTTGTCCGTTGACGAGCAGTTGGCCGTTTTTGATTTCCGAGCGTCGGAATCCGGTTTTTCCTGCATGATGGGCGATCTCCTTACCGGCGGAGTCGGTCAGAGTGATTTGGTAGTCATAAAGGTTGGGTGTCTCGGCGGTCCAAGCCTTGATATCTGGAATATTAGCGAGGCTGACGCTTTGCTCGGCGGTCTGGCCGGGGGCGATTCTCACGGTCACCGCAGGGAGGGTAATGATTTTGCCATCGGTGGCGGTGAGGGTCAGATTCGCACTGGCGGAGACTTCCGCAGCACCCTGATTGGCGATGGTTGCGGTGAACCCGAGCGTGCCGGTTTTGTAGTCGTCCGCGAGGCCGGCCTGAATCCAGAAGTCGTTCAGATTAACCGCATCGATCGAGGATAGATAGACGTCGCGGAAAATTCCGGACATCCGGAACATGTCCTGGTCCTCCAGATAAGAACCGTCGGAATATTGATAGACCTCTGCTGCGAGCAGGTTCTCCCCGGGCTGGAGATACGGAGTGATGTCAAACTCGGCGGGTGTGCGGGAGTCCTGGGAGTAACCGACTTTTTTACCGTTGATCCAAAGATAAAACGCCGAGTCCACCGCGCCGAAGACGATATGGGTGCGCCGTCCCTTCCACGCTTCAGGAAGCGTGAACTTGTGACGGTAGGAGCCGACTTGGTTTCGATTCTCGATCGGGAAATTTGAAAAATGTTGGGGCGGTTCGCCCATCACGGTGGGAGGGTTCTTGGCGAACGGGTAGGTGATGTTGGTGTAAACCGGGAAGCTGTAACCCTGCATTTGCCAATTCGACGGCACCGGGATTTCCTTCCACGCCGAGTCGTCGTAAGCGGGCGCTTCAAATCCAGCGGGCTTGGTGGCC
>JAYWDF010000581.1:0-4904 GCA_043779985.1 Akkermansiaceae bacterium
GGACACCGCCAGTGCCTCGACGCTCATTCGCTGCTCCCGCACCGTGCGCCACGTAATGGAGAAAAACTTCCAAACCCTCGGCTCTAACGAACCGATCTCACGGCTCAGGAAAAGCCTCGCCGCCGTGGATCAGGACCTGTTCCCGGTGCTTGATCACCCGGGTGGAAAAATGATAGGCGTCATCGCGAAATCCGACCTCGTCGATCCGCCGCGCATCCGCATCGCGCTGGTGGACCACAACGAATACGCCCAAGCCGTCAATGGCGTGGAGGAGGCGGAAATCACCGAAGTCATCGATCACCACCGCCTCGCTGGCGATCTCGTCTCCCGCGAGCCCATCCGCTATCTGAACGAGCCGGTCGGCTCGACCTGCACGCTGGTGGGCCGGAAATTTTTCCACCGCGGCCTGATGCCCGCGCCGAGCGTGGCGATGTGCCTGTGCGCCGGCATCGTCTCGGACACCCTCTGCCTAACCTCGCCGACGACCACCTTGCTCGACCGCGAAATGCTCACCTGGCTGAGCGGTGTCGCGGGGGTGGATCCTAAGAAGTTCACCGACGAGTTCTTCGCCGTCGGCTCCTTGATCGCCAACGGCACCACCGAGGAAATCCTCAATGCCGACCGCAAGGAATTCTCCGAACAGGGACTATCAGTTAGTATCTCCCAAGTGGAAGAGCGCGACTTGGTGGGATTCGCCGCGCGGCGCGTGGAGCTCGAGCAGGCGTTGAAGGACCTCTTCGACCGCGATAAATACGATCTCGCCGTGCTCGCCGTGACCGATGTAGCGCTGCACCACAGCATGATCCTCGCCATCGGCAAGGATGCCATGCTGGCGCAGCTGCCCTTCGAGCGGATGGACGCGACCTTGTTTCACGCACCCGGAGTCGTCAGCCGGAAGCGGCAGATTTTCCCCGCCGTTTGCGAAGCGATCCAGCACTCGCGGTGACACTGGGAGGTTAAGAAATCTCGTCCCCTACTGCTCCAAGTAAACGCTCAACGATTCCCGCAACGTCGTGCGAGCGCGGAACAGCAGACTTTTGATCGCAGAAACGGATAGTTCGAGCACCACCGCGATTTCCTCGTAGGAGAGCTGCTCGTAGCGCCGCAGCACCACCGCCATCCGCTGGGTTTCGGGCAACGAGGCGATGGCGTCATCCACCGCGCGCTGGAGCTCGGCTTGGAGAATTTCCGCATCCGGCTGGCGATCCGGGCTGGCTTCGATCAAATGATGGGAATTCTCCTCGCGCTCGTCCGAGGACACTTCCTTTTTGCGGCTCTTGCGGCGGGTTTCGTTGAAGACCAGATTCCGCGTGATGGTGAACAGGTAGGTGGTGAACTTCGCGTCGGGCCGGTAGCGTTTGGCATTCCGCCAGATCCGGAGGAACACCTGTTGGGAAATGTCTTCCGCCTCCGAGGAGTTACCTAACATCTTGGCGACCGTGCCAATCACGGCGTTCTGGTGCCGCTCCACGAGCTCCCGGAATGCCACGTGATCCCCTGCCGCGACGCGCTCCATCAGGGCGAAGTCGACGATGCTGCCGTCGGCCGGGTTTGGAACGGAATCAGCCTCCATCTTCAGGAAAAAAGGTGTAGCGGCGACATCGGCGCTGAACATGACGGGTTTAACCTCAAGCCCCGAGCGAAGTTGCGTGGGAAACTCACCCTGCTCAGAGTTCTGCGGATTTTGCCCACGCTTCCACCTCCTCGTCCAGGAAGACTTCTTCATTGATCTCGCGCGCCCAGTCCTCGCGTTTTGCCAATTCATTGAGCATCCGCCAGGCCACCACCTGGACGGCGGGCCTCTCGCTCCAGACGACCTCCGCCAGGCATTGCCATTCCCGGCCTTTCAAGCGGTTCGGATGCTCCAGCATCTCGATGCAGGCCTCGCTCACCAACAAGGTGCGCTCAAGGTCCGGATCCTCACCGACGGGCGGCACTTCGTAAGGCCGCAGCGGGACCCCGGCCGCCCCCGTGAGCTCGCATTTGGATTTCGCCCGCCGCGCCAAGTCCTTGCCCAGCGCCTGCAAGGCCATCATCCGCGCTTGGTGCGTCTCGAAACCTTTTCCCATGCGCGAAGCCTAGCATGGAAATAACGAATCGGGAAATCTTGAATTTTCCGGGAACTCCTCCTTCAAGCTTTCCATTTTTCCGAGCTGTGCTAGAGTCCGCTCTGTGGAGCTTACGAAGTATCATCCCTCGATCCGGCGCCTGCAGGAAGACTTCGCCGCCCGCGTCGCCCGGCGGAAGACCATGGCCGCGCGCGGCCCGCGCCCGCCCAAGAGCAAGATCACGGATAACAGCGAGCCATGGCTGGCGAATCCGGATTCGGTTTCGGACGATTGGTATATTGCCTGCAAGGTCAACGAGCGCGTCGAAGCATGGACACTCCAACAGACCGTTTTGTCCGCCAACTAACCCAGCGGCACCGCGTGGTGGTACTCGGACCACAAAAAGCGGCTTCCCAACGCAACGTTAGAAGAAGCGGCGGCGATGCTCGGCGGCCGCGCGTTGCCGTAACGCAGCCGCCTTGCGTGAGTGACTGCCATTCGAACCCGCTCCCACGCTCACTCGGCAAATTGGATCACCAGGTGATGACGTCGTCGGAGGTTCCCAACCGATGGTCAGGTCCCGGTGCGTAGGCTGCGGCGCGCCGGCCTTTCAAATCGATGGTTCGTGAACCGATGGTGAAGTGAAGTTCTCCCCTGTATTGCGAATCCAATTCCACGGTATAGGGGTTCCCCCAGGAATCGAAAATACCTTCGACTGTATTCCCCGAAGCAACATTGATCAGGCCGTTGCGTCTGGACTTCCCTTCCCGAACGCACAAGAACTTGATCGCGCGCGTGTTCATCGGGGGAACTACTTTTTCATCAAGCCCGAGAAGGATGGTCAAAAACTTCACGCCCTCCGGAGTGTCGGTTGTCACCCGGCTTCCGGTGCCGGGCATCTTGCCGTATTCCGTGTAGAAATTATTGACGGCGGATTCGAGGGCTGTGGCGGCAGCAAGATCGGAGGTTTTTTTGCAGGTTGTCAGACCGGTTTTTCCGCAAGCGGTCATCGCGAGCAGAGCCAAGAGGGAAGCAACGCAGGTCCCCAGAGAGCCCCACGGCGTTTTTTGCGATTCATCACTCATGACCGGACATCCTAACATCCGGTTTCCTTCCGTCCAGTTACTTCGACAGCCATCCCACCGCCGACTTCGCGGCTCTGGTGCCGGTGGCGAAGCAGCCCTGCATGAGGTAGCCGCCGGTGGGGGCCTCCCAATCGATCATTTCGCCGGCGAGGAAGATGCCGGGGAGATTGTGCAGCATGAGGGTGGTGTCGATTTCACTCCAACAAACACCACCGGCGGAGGAAATGGCCTCATCGAGCGGGCGCGGCCGGGTGAGCGGGATCTCGCAATGCTTCACCTCGCGGGCGAGCGAGTCGGCGTCAGTCCAGATTTTCCGGGCGAGGATGGCGTGGGCGGGAGCGCTGAGTTTCCAGCGGATGACCGCTTCGTTCATGAAATCGCGGCGGACAGATTCCATCTTCGCGACGAGCCGGGCGTGGCTGAAGGTGGGCTTGAAGTCGATGGCGATGGCGGGCTCGGCCATCGCACGGAGCGCGGCACCGAGTTGATAGATCGCGCCGCCCTCCAGGCCGTAGCGGGTGACCATCAGCTCGCCGATGGCGCTTTGGCCGCCGACGCTGACGTGGAGGTTTTTCAACGGTTTGCCTTCCGCGGCGGCGAGGACTGCGGGTGGCCATGCGTGTTCCCAGCCACAGTTGGTGGGGGCGAGCGGGTGATGGGCGATGCCGAGAGTTTCGAAAATGGAAGTCCAGCCGCCGTCGGAGCCGGTTTTGGCCCACGAGCCGCCGCCGAGGGCGAGGATGACGGCGTCGGCGGTGGCGCTGTGGTCGTTTGCGAAGCCGAGTTGATAGGGCGAGCCGGGATCGAGCGAGGTCAGGCGGTGGTTCATCTCGAAGCGGACGCCCAGCCCGCGCAGCCGCTCGATCCAGCGGCGGAGGAGCGGCGCGGCCTTGAGCGCCCGCGGGTAGACCCGGCCGCTGGTGGCCTGGAAGGTTTCCACTCCGAGGTCGGCCGCCCAGGCGCGGAGGGCGGTAGGATCGAAGTCGGCGATGAGCTTTTCCCAGATTTCCACAGGCTGGCCGGGACCGGAGTAGCGGGTGGTGAAGTGGTCGAGGGCCTCGCCGTGGGTGAGATTGAGACCGCCCTTGCCGGCGACGAGGAATTTCCGACCGACCGAGGGTTTTCCGTCGTAGAGCGTGACGTGCAGGCCGGCGCTGGCTGCGACCTCCGCCGCGCGGAGACCCGCCGGGCCGCCGCCGATGACGGCGAGTTGGGTATGAGAGTGCAAGGCGCGGAGACTAGCTGGCTCGGGAATGCCGTCAATTCCCGGGTGGCGGATCGTATGGGGCAAACGCCCGGATGCAAGGGCCGGGTTGACAGGAACCCTCGGCCCCCCCATGGTCCGCCCGATTCCCGCTTGTTCCGTATTTTCCCATGATCTTTAAAAGTCTCTGTCGCCACGCCGGTATCGGCGCGAATTCCTATTTGCTGAAAACCGATATCGCCAAGGTCGTGCTCGATGCCGGGATGCACCCGAAGCACGAAGGGTCGGAAGCGGTCCCGCATTATGAGTTCCTCAAAGCCGGAACCGCGGACTCGATCATCATCACCCACTCCCACCTCGACCACGTGGGCACCCTGCCGGTTTTCCTCCAGGATCAGCCACAGGCAAAGGTTTTCCTCTCGCCGGAAACGGCCGGGCTCGCCAGCGCGATGCTCCACAACTCGGTCAACGTGATGCAGTCGAAGCGCATCGAGCACGGCATCGCCGAATATCCGCTCTTCGAACATCGCGAGCTCGACCAGATCGAGGAAGACTTCGAAACCCGCA
>JAYWDF010000582.1:0-4900 GCA_043779985.1 Akkermansiaceae bacterium
GGGAGCCGCCGAGCTGCCGCGCGGCTGCTAGATATCGCCGCTCGATCCGCTAAGGTCGCGAATAAGCCGGATGAGTTCCGCCGGTGGAAAGGGTTTGCCGAAAACCTCGCGGGCACCGTCCGCGCGCAGTTGTGCCGCGACCTCCGGTGTGGCGCGGGAGGTCACGAAAATCACCGGCACATCCTCGCAGCCGGGGATTTTGCGAAGCTCGCGCATGACCTCCGGCCCGCAGATGTCGGGCAGTTCGTAGTCGAGGAGCACCAGATCCGGGCGTTCGAGCTTCGCGCTTTCAAGCACGCCCGCGCCAGTGCTGAAGAAGCTGCCGTGAAGTCCGCAGCGCCGGAAATACATCTGATAGAGCTTGGAAACGATGAAGTCATCTTCAGCAACTAGGATTCGTTTCATGGGAGAATTGCGCGAGGGAGTTCTGCTGAGTGTGCGCAGAATCGTTCCCGTATTTTAGCGGACTCACGCTCGGCTGGTGAATTTGTGAGCGAGCGGTTGGTCTAGGAAAAGCAAACAATGGCGGGAGCTATTTCCGGCTCAGTCGGTTTCTCGCCATCCGCACGAGTGCTTGGCACATTCCCAGATTTGCAAGTCGCTTTGCGAGAAACTAACCGCCAAGCTCTATCAGTTTCAAATAACTCACTAACCGAGTCCTCTTGTTTATGGCAAATTTTTCCCCCCAACTCTCCGACTGCTGGGCCAAGACCGACCCCACCAGCGGCCTACCTGCGCTGACCGTGCGGGATCACAGCCTCATCGTCGGCGCGGTGGCAGAAGGAATTCTAGCCAATCTCCCCCCAGCCGTCCGTGGACTCCTACCAGACTCGTCGCCCCTCCTCTGTGCATTGCACGACATAGGCAAGCTCACCATCGGCTTTCAAACCAAGTGCCCGAAGTGGCTTCCGCACGCCTCCCCAGCCACACTTTCCGCCGTTGCGTGCGACTCCGTCACTTCACACGCCCTCCTATCTGAATTCGATCTCCGCTCACGCCTCCCGATTCGGGCAAGATCATGGGCGTTGGCCATCGGTTCTCACCATGGTCGATATCAAAGTCTGGATCGCGAACCCTTCGAAAAACTCAAAGAAACCTTCGCACCGCTGCGCGACCAACTCTTCGAAATCCTATCCCACACATTCCCGGCTGAACTCCCCTCCGATTCTTCTGTCTCATTCCGTCACCCAACGCTTCCCCATAGCGTCTTCCTGCTCGGTGGTCTCGTCGTCTTCTCCGACTGGATTGGCTCCAACGAAAACTTCTT
This sequence comes from Akkermansiaceae bacterium, assembly GCA_043779985.1. GTDB lineage: Bacteria > Verrucomicrobiota > Verrucomicrobiia > Verrucomicrobiales > Akkermansiaceae > Luteolibacter. Next base: position 1,268 of record JAYWDF010000582.1, read on the forward strand.
CCCACTCGGTGCCACGCTCGACGCTGATAAAGCACGAGAGTTCGCCGACCATGCCATCCGCAAACTTCGCATCGACTCCCAGCCTCTGCGTGACCGCCCTTTCAACGAACTGTTTGCCACGGCAGAAAACCCCGCTGGATTCCCTCCAAATCAGCTTCAGACGGACTGCCTCGCCCGCATCGAGCGTCCCGGACTCTATCTCATTGAGGCTCCCATGGGCATGGGAAAAACCGAAGCAGCCTTGGCAGTCGCCCACCGTCTGATCCGCTCCGGCCAAGCCCGCGGTCTCTACTTTGCGCTACCAACACAGCTCACTTCCAACGCAATCCACCGGCGCATTGTTCCCTTCCTTGCCAACATCCTCGAAAATCCCACTCCGTTAGCCTTGGCCCATGCCTCCTCTTGGCTTGCCGATTCCGACAGCCGTCTCGTTCGCCCTCTCGACAATCCGCTCGATTCGGAAAACAGCGCGGACGAAGCCGCCCGCTGGTTCACCTCTCGGCGCGCTCTCCTCACAGATTACGGCGTAGGCACCATCGACCAAGCCCTGCTCGCCGTTCTGCCCGTCAAATTTCATCAACTCCGATGCTTCGGCCTCGCCGGCAAGGTTGTTATCTTCGACGAAGTCCACAGCTACGACGCTTACACCGGATCACTGCTCGAAGTTCTCATCGACCATCTCCTACACACTGGCACGACCGTCCTCATCCTCTCGGCAACGCTGGCCGCCCCACAGCGCGCCCGACTCCTCGACGTCGGCAAAAAAAACAAACTCCCCGCCGAAAGCATCCGTGCGGCCATTTCCGATGAGAAGACAATCCAGATCAATTCCACAACCGGCCCCAAGGCCGAGAGGGATCTTCTCAACCGCGCCGTATCCGCCGCGCGACGTGGTGCCTGTGTCCTCTGGATCCGCAACACCGTCGATCTCGCGCAGGCCACCTACAAGGCAGCCGCAGAGGCCCGTTGCGGCGACGGGTTCGAAATCGGGCTCCTCCACAGCCGCTTCACCCTCCGGGAACGTCACGGCGATCCCGCCGATCCCGCCGACATCGGTAGAGAAGACCAATGGGTCACACGTTTCGGCAAAAACGCCACCAACCGCCCCCAAGGTTGCATCCTCGTCTCTACCCAGATCGCCGAGCAGAGCCTCGACATCGACGCCGATCTCCTCATCACCGACCTCGCTCCCACCGATATGCTCTGGCAGCGCATCGGGCGCCTCCACCGGCACAAGCGGCCTCGTCCGGTCGGGTTCAACCAACCCGCTTGCCACATCCATTTTCCAGACATCGATCCACTCGCCGAAGCCCCCGCACTCAAGCAATCACTCAAGCCCCATTCTCTCATCTACGACCCCTTCGTCCTTCTCCTCAGTCGCCATCAGTGGTTTGAGAAAACGAGCGTCCAGCTCCCTTCCGACATCGAGCCGATGGTCGATGCCACCTATCCCGAAGAACTTCCGCCGGACCTTCCCGCAGCTTGGTCCGAGCTCCACACCGCACTCCGCGACCGCATTGCACGCCACTCGCAGAAAGCCACTCTCCTCGCCAAACCCTCCGCCCGCCCGCAAGGCAGCGACGACGAACTCATCGCCGCCACCCGCCTCAGCGAAATCCGTTATATCCCCGTCCTTCTGCTCCGCTCTCGCCCCGTGCGTCGTGGCAGCACTTTCGAAGCCATCGCCCATGACGGTCAGCCTCTCAAAATCGAAGTTGGCGCTCCATGGGAACATGCGCCCGCCCGCATCATTTACCTCAACTCTCTCCGCATCGCAGACTATAAACTCCGCGACCTCATTCTCCTCGGTCCGCCTAACTGGCTCACCCCCTACCGCAACCTCGCCCGCATCGCGTTCTACTTCGACGAACGTCGAATCCTCCATTGCGCCAACACGGATCAAAAACTCCCATTCGCCTACAAATCCGATCTCGGCATCCACCCGATTGAACTCGCTGAAACGCCTGCCGCATCTGAAATTGACCATGAAATGCCCCCACCAGATGAAATTGCTGAGTAAAAAAGGATCCTCGAGTGTTCGAGGAAATCAGCTCATTATCAACTGGTTGCAAGTTGACTCCAGGGCCATCCCCCGATCTTCAGAGGAATAAAAGGGAGTAAATTTTCAAAGGATTTGACAAAGGTTGGATGATCGCTAGTTTTTACAGCAAGCAGCCCGGACTACCCGAGACTTTGGACCGTCCAAGGGTAATCCGAGCTGAGGAAACAAAATAAACGCTGCTGTCATTCGACTACAACTTCACTTCGGTTTCTGGGGTGAGTCTGTCGAGAAAGCAGTTGGCTTCAACCACGAATTCAAACCATCACCTCAAATGATCAATCTAGTTACAGACTCCTTCATCCCCGCCGTTTTTACCAACGGCCAACCCTACCGACTCTCCCTCCGCGACACCTTCGCCCGCGCCGGAGAAATCACCGACCTCGCCCTGCCTCCTCACGAGCGGATTTCCATCCTCCGCCTTCTGCTTTGCATCTCCCAAGCCGCGCTCGACGAGCATCTCGAATACGATGATGCCATCCCCGGCCTTCGCAAGAAACTCTCCGCCGCCGCCCTCGACTATCTCGACCGTTGGCAGCATTCCTTTGAACTCCTCGGAAACGGCCCCCGTTTCCTCCAACTCAGGACTGCTAAAACGGATACCACCTCCGCTGCCAAACTTAGCCTCGCGTTATCGAGTGGAAACAACCCGACTCTCTTGGATCACAAAGCCCTCCTTCCCCGTCAGTTCTCCGCCCAAGAACTCGCGCTTTCACTCATCTCCTTCCTCAACTTCTCACCGCTCATCGGGCGTGGCTATAGAGGCCGCGGCCCGGCGGTGGAGTCGAACATGCGCCACACCTTCCTCCATGGCGCGACCTTGCTCGACACCCTCACCCGCAATCTTCTTAGCTACCAGACGCTGGCCGATGGTGGTCTCAAAATGGGCAAACCCGTGTGGGAAAATATGCCCGACCTCTCGAAACCCGATCCCGAAATGATCGACAACGCCACCACAACCTATCTCGGTCGCTTATGCCCTCTCTCACGCGCCGTCTGGCTCCTCGATGGCGAATCGATCATCCTCGATAACGGTCTGTCGTTCCCCGGTCCCGAAGAAATCCTCGAACCCTCCGCCGCCAACCGGCTCATCAAATCCTCGGGACAGGAGAAGCTCATCACCCTTGCCGTAAAACCTGAACGTGCCGCATGGCGGGAACTCGATGCCGTTCTGGCTCACGGTGAGAAAGCAAAACGTCCGCTTCATCTTCAAAATGCCATTCTCTTCCCGGAATCCACCATCGCGATCTGGACCGGCGGTCTGACTACCGACTTCCAAGCCAAGATCGAAAACTCCGCCAGTTCACTATTCGCGGGCGAAAGTGCGATTCCTTCCGATTTCCTGACTGGGGGCTCCGAGCCTCTCGTCCGCTATCGAGCAGCGGTTGAGGCGGCAGCGGCCTGGGCCTACGCCATCGGCAGGGCAACCGCCGAATATACCAAGCGCCTCTATATGGACAAAGATCCCTTCAAGGCCCTTGCTCAAACCGATTTCTGGAGCCGCCTCGAACAGCATCTTCCCAAGCTCTACGCCTTCGCGCTCGATCCATCCTCGAGCATCTCGGCCAAGGCTG
>JAYWDF010000583.1:0-4888 GCA_043779985.1 Akkermansiaceae bacterium
ATGGAAATCGAAGGGATTTTGCGGGACACGTTCCTCAGAAACGTCGAAATGCAGGTGCTGGCCAGTCGTGATCTCTGGGCAATCCGCGGCGACCCCACCCAGCTGCACCAGGTCCTGCTCAATCTTTGTGTGAATGCCCGCGATGCGATCGCAGAAGGCGGGAGCATCTTCATCAGCGGCGAAAACGTCCAGATCGACGCGACCTTTGCGGCGATGAACTTGGCTGCGAAGGAGGGGCCGCATGTGTGCGTTGAAGTGCGTGATACCGGCGAGGGTATCCCTGCGGAGCTCATGGACAGGATATTTGATCCATTTTTTACCACCAAATCGGTGGGAAAAGGGACCGGGCTCGGCCTCTCGACGTCGTTGGCCATCGTCAAGAGCCACGGAGGGTTCATTTTTGCGTCCAGTGATCCGGGTGACGGAACCAGGTTCCGGGTTTATCTGCCTGCTAGCCCGGTGGGGAAGGGGCCGGATGTGGCACGAAGCGAACAGGGACTCCAGGAGGGGAAGGGTGAAATGATTCTCATTGTCGATGATGAGCCATCGATCCGCAAGGTCACCCAGCAGACTCTGGACGCTCTGGGCTACCGCACGTGTCTGGCGGCCAATGGTGCGGAGGCGATTTCCCGTTATGCGGATGCTCCGAGCGAGATCGATGTGGTGCTTACAGACATGATGATGCCTATCATGGACGGTCCTGAGACGATCCGGCGGCTCCTGGCGATCAATCCAGCGGTCAGAATCATCGCCACCAGCGGGGTGACAGCGACCCGGGAGCTCGCTGAAATTTCCGAGAACGGGGTTAAGAATTTCCTGCCAAAACCCTACACGGCTGAGGAACTCGTCGCGTGTTTGAGGCAGGCGCTTTCGGATGAATTGGAATAATGTCCGGGCGAATCCTGTTTCGATCTTGATCCATTGTCCAATTGCAGTTACACTGATCCCTCTACCTCGTAATGTCTGTTAATCCTGCCAACGCCCCGAATCTCCTGATTGTTGATGATGACGAGACGATCCAGCGCCTGCTGGTGATGGCGGCTCAGGATCTGGGTTGGCGTCCGGTGGCTGCCGGATCCGGCCAGGAGGGGCTCGATAAATTGGATGCGGGTATCGAAGCGGTGATTCTCGATCATGGATTGCCAGGAATGAATGGCATCCAGACCCTGCTCCGGATCCGCGAGCGCTTGCCCACTCTGCCGGTGATCATGTTGACCGGTCTGAATGATGCCGAGACTGCGGTCCAGGCGCTCCGTTCCGGCGCTGATGACTACCTGACGAAACCCTTCGAGCTAAAGCGCCTTTTCGATCTTCTGCGGCAAGCGCGAATCGCGCGCAAGGAAGCGCCCGCCGAGGCTCCGCTGGCGGCGAAACGGGCGGGTAAAGCCGCACTGGACAGCAACAATCCGCAGTTGAGGCAGTTACTCGGGCACATGGCCAAGGCCGCTCGTATCGACAGTACCATCCTCTTGACCGGAGAAAGTGGCACAGGAAAGACTTACTTCGCACGTGAAATCCATCGCCTCAGCGAACGCGCGAGCGAGGAGTTCATCACCGTAAGCTGTCCCGCGTTGCCCCGCGAATTGTTGGAATCCGAATTGTTCGGTCATGAGCGAGGGGCGTTCACCGGTGCCACGTCCTCCCGGGTCGGCCGTTTCGAACAAGCGACGAAAGGCACCTTGTTCCTCGATGAGATCGGAGACCTGCCCTCCGAATTGCAACCGAAACTTCTCACCGTGCTGCAGGACCGGGAGTTCTTCCGGGTAGGGGGTAGCAAGATGTTGCAGACTAACACCCGCGTCATCGCCGCGACGAATGTGGACCTGAGAAGCCGCGTTGAGGAAGGAAAGTTCCGCGAAGATTTATACTATCGGCTCAACATCATCGAGCTGCGCATCCCCGCGCTTCGCGAGCGCAAGGAGGACATTCCGGCGCTCACGCGGACGATTCTCGATCAGATTGCCGCGCGCCGGGGCGCCGACGGGTGGCAATTGAGCCCGGGTGCCGCGGAGGCTGTTGTGAGTTTCGACTGGCCCGGTAATGTCCGACAACTTGAGAACGTGCTGGAGCGGGCCACCGCTTTTGCGGAGAAATCGCAACTGCAGGCCGATGATGTGTTACACCTTCTCGAAGGACGTCGCGACGCCGGACCCGTGGGTAACAAAGCCTCGGGGCGCGGGCTAACACTGCAAGAGGTCGAGCGGGATGCCTTCATTCAGACCTATTTGCGCACCGGTAAGAACAAGGCGAAGACCGCGCGGGAGCTTGGGATTTCCGAACGCTCGGTTTACAATCTGCTGGGGCGGCACGGGGTGAAATAGCGGCAAATCCGGCTTGGAAGCCAGTACCGTGCGGCTTGGATAGACCGGGAGGTTTTCAGGATTTGCAACGAAGTCGGTGGCGATTCCCCGGTTCCGTGCAATATTCAAAAATGTTACCGGCGGTTTTCGCGTCGGTGGCACTCCAAACAACCTAACTCAATTATGAAACTATCGCTGCTAATGTCGTTATGCCTTTTCCCGTTCGTGGCTTCGGTCGTCTCCTGTCGCGAGAAGGGGCCCGCTGAAAAAGTCGGCGAGAGCATGGACAAAGCCATGGAGGATATCAAAGACTCCGTGGACCCCAAGGGGCCTGCTGAGAAGGCGGGTGAGAAGCTCGATAAGGCTTTGAAGCGCTGACCTGAACTGCCGCGCACTGCGAGAAAAGCGGAGCCTGCACGGGCGGGCTCCGCTTTCAACCCTGCCGGCGGAACGGGTTCCGCCAAGCCGCTTAGTCCAGGATCTGGGCGAGGACGTAGGGCAGGATACCGCCGGCGCGGTAGTAGTCCTTTTCCACGGGGGTGTCGATGCGGACGATGACCGGAACATCAAAAGCGGTCCCGTTGGCCGGGTGCACGCGGAGGGTGGCTTGCTGCATGGGCTTGAGATCGTTGTCGATACCGATGAGGTCGAAGGTCGCATCGCCGAGGTCCTTGATCTTTTCGTAGTCTTCCTTGTCGACGAAATTGCAGGGGAGGACGCCCATGCCTACGAGGTTGGAGCGGTGAATGCGCTCGAACGACTTGGTGATGACGGCCTTGACGCCTAGCAGGTTCGTGCCCTTGGCGGCCCAGTCGCGGCTTGAGCCCATGCCGTAGTCCTCACCGCCGATGATGATGGTGGGGACGGTGTCTTCTTGATAGACCGCAGCGGCGTCGTAGATGGCGAGCGTGGCGACGTCGCCGTTGACGAGTGTCTGGCCGGTGACGGTGCCGTTGGGGAGCTCGTGACTCTCGGCCATGAGCCGTTCTTTCGCAGGAACGACTGACGGATAGTATTTGGTGACACCGCCTTCGATGCCGGGGACCATGAGGTTCTTGATGCGCACGTTGGCGAAGGTGCCGCGGGTCATGATGCGGTCGTTGCCACGGCGGGAACCGTAGGAGTTGAAATCCGCGAAGCCCACGCCTTTTTCCACGAGGTGACGGCCGGCCGGGCTGTCCATTTTGATAGCTCCCGCCGGGGAGATGTGGTCGGTGGTCACCGAGTCGCCGAAGATGCCGAGCGGGCGGGCACCGTGGATTTCCACGATGTCGCGCGGGGCGGGGCTGAATCCGTCAAAGAACGGTGGCTCCTGAATGTAGGTGGATTCCCGGTCCCACTCGTAAACGTTGCCGGTGGAGGATTTGATTTCGTTCCACTTGGGGTTCTGGGTGGAGAATCCGGTATAGAGGCGCTGGAAAACATCGGGCTTGAGCGAGGAGTTCATCGCATCGGTGATTTCCTGGCCGGTGGGCCAGATGTCGGCGAGGAAGACCGGCTCGCCCTTGGGGGTTTTGCCTAACGGTTCGGTGGTGAGGTCGATGTCGACGGTGCCGGCGAGGGCGAAGGCGACCACGAGTGGCGGCGACATGAGGAAATTCGCCTTGATAGACTGGTGGACGCGGGCTTCGAAGTTCCGGTTTCCTGATAGGACGGAGGCGGCGACGATATCCTCGGATTTCACGACGTCCTCGATGCCGAGATCGAGCGGGCCGGAGTTTCCGATACAAGTGGTGCAGCCGTAGCCGACGGTCTGAAAGCCGAGGGTGTCGAGCTCGGCTTGGAGACCGGTCTTGTTGAGGTAATCGGTGACGACGCGGGAGCCTGGTCCGAGGGAAGTCTTGACGGATGGGTTGATTTTGAGACCGAGGGCATTGGCCTTTTTCGCCAGCAGGCCGGCGGCGAGCATGACGCTGGGATTGGAGGTGTTCGTGCAGCTGGTGATGGCGGCGATGAGGACCGAGCCGTGGCCGATCTTGTCTTTCACGCCGTCCTTGCTGTTGACCGTGACGATAGCGGTCTTGGTCTCGGTTTTGGCGAAGCCGCCGTCAGCGATCGGGGCGGCGAGGAGTTCGGCCCATTTGAGCTTGAGGTTGTCGAGGTCGATGCGGTCTTGCGGGCGTTTCGGGCCGGCGACACCGGGCTTGACGGTGGAGAGGTCGAGATCGACGACTTGCGAGAATTCGAGGGCATCGCGCTCGGTGGGGATGCCCCAGAGGTCCTGGGCCTTGTAGTAATTTTCGACGGTTTTGACGAGTTCGGCAGGGCGGCCGGTGCCGGTGAGGTAGCCGGTGGTGATTTCGTCGATGCCGAAGAAGCCCATGGTGGCACCGTATTCGGGGGCCATGTTCGCGATGGTGGCGCGGTCGGGCAGGCTGAGTGCTTTGGCGCCCGGGCCGAAGAATTCGACGAATTTTCCGACGACTTTGGTTTTGCGGAGCACTTCGGTGACGAGCAAGACGAGGTCGGTGGCGGTGACTCCGGTATTGAGCGCACCGGTCAGGTAGACGCCGACGACTTCGGGCACGAGGAAAGTAACGGGCTGGCCGAGCATACCGGCTTCCGCCTCGATGCCGCCCACGCCCCAG
>JAYWDF010000584.1:0-4888 GCA_043779985.1 Akkermansiaceae bacterium
TCCTTGGGTTCCATCACGTTGTCGAGTTTCGGCCCGATCCAGTTGAAGGGGCGGAACAAGGTGTAATCGAGATTGTCGCGGACTCCGTAGGCGTAAATCACGCGGTCTAGCAGCTGCTTCGAAGCTGCGTAGATCCAGCGCTGTTTGTCGATCGGGCCGTAGACCATGTTGCTGGTCGCTTCGTCCAGAACGTCTTCCGGTGACATGCCGTAAACTTCCGAAGTCGACGGGAAAATGAGGCGCTTCTTGTATTTCACGCACTTGCGGGCGATCTCGAGGTTCGCTTCGAAATCGAGTTCGAACACGCCGATCGGATTCTTCACGTATTGGGCCGGGTTGGCGATGGCCACCAGCGGGATGACGACGTCGCATTTCTTGATGTGATACTCGATCCACTCGCGGTTGATCGTGATGTCACCTTCGACGAAGGTGAAGCGGTCGTGGTCGAGCAGATGCGTGAGCTTGTGATCGCCCACGTCCATGCCATAGACTTGCCAGTCTTTCTGGCTGAGAATCGTGTCGATCAAGCTGCTGCCGATGAAGCCGTTGGCTCCAAGAATCAGGACTTTAAGTGGTGTGTGTGACATGTGATGACTAGTTAGAGAATGGATCCCGCCGTGAGCGCGGGTGAGGCAGTGCCGCGCCATTCGACGCGGCTGAGATGGAGCGCGCCATCGCCGGTGGCGACGACGAGAGGATCGAGCGAGAGGACTTCACCCGGCGCACCGGATAGGCCTGGGGCTGGCTCGGCCCACCAGACCATCAGGCGTGCCTCACCCTGCTCGGTGAAGGCCCCCGGATAGGGATCGGTTACGGCGCGAATGAGGTTGAAAATTTCCGCGGACGGGCGGGACCAGTCGATACGGCCGTCCTCCGGCTTGCGACCGCCGAAGTAGGTTGCGGCGGATTCGTCCTGGGGCGTTTCCGTGGCGGTGCCTGATAGAAGGTGGTCGATTTGGCGGGCGAGCACGGTGCGGGCGCAAGGCAGCACCTTGCGGAATGCTTGCTCCGCGGTGTCCTGCGGTGAAATCTCGATGCCTTCCTGATCGACCATGGCACCGGCATCGGCGCGTTTTACCATGCGGTGGAGCGTCATGCCGATGCGCGTCTCGCCATGGAGAACCGCCCAGTTGATCGGGGCGCGGCCGCGGAATTTCGGCAGCAGGGAGCCGTGGAGATTGAATGCGCCGAGGGGCGGGAGTGCCAGAATCGAGCCGCCGATCATGTGGCGGTAGTAAACAGATAGAATCAAGTCCGGCTGCATCGCGGCGATGCGATTGATCCACTCGGGAGTATTCACCGACTCCGGCGTGTGAACCGGAATCCCGTGTTCCTGCGCGGCGATGGCGGGAGTGTTGAACCAGATTTTCTCATCCGGGTGATCCTCGTGAGTGATGAGGGCGATGACGTTGTCGCCGCGCTCAAGCAGCAGATCCAGGCAGGCGTAGCCCACCTCGCTGTAGCCGAAAAACAGAATGCGGGGCTTCTTCATGCGTGGGTTTCCAAGATGTGGCTGACGTGGTAGCGGGCGCGGTTGCGCACGACCTGATAGGTTCTGCCCATATACTCGCCGATCAGGCCGATGCCGACCATACAGACGCTGATGAGGAAGAAGAGGATGCCGAAGAGCGTGAAAATCCCGCCTTCCTCCGGGCCGATGTACAAGCGCCGCGCGCCGAGCACGATCACCAGCAAGAAGGAGAACGCCGAGCAGAACATCGCGAAAATCGTGAAAATCTGGAGCGGGGCCGTGGTGAAATAGGTGATGAGGTCGAAGTTGAGGCGGATCAACCGATAGACCGAATAGTTCGAAGTTCCGGAATGGCGCTCTTCGTGGGCGACGGGCACCTCCGTCGGCTTTTGCGCGAGACTGTAGGCCAAAGCGGGGATGAAGGTGTTCACCGCGCCGCTGCGGACGATGCCATTGACGACATTGCGGGAGTAAGCCCGCAGCATGCAGCCTTGGTCGGTCATCTCGATGTCGGTCATGTGACGGCGGACCCAGTTCACGAGTTGCGAGATGTAGCGGCGGAAGGCGCTGTCCTGGCGGTTCTGGCGTGCACCGCCGACGCAGTCATAACCGGCGTCGGTTTGTTTGAGAAGGGCTGGGATTTCCTCGGGCGGATTTTGGAGGTCGGCGTCGAGGGTGATGATCACCTCGCCGCGGACCCGTTCGAAGGCGGCCATGATGGCCATGTGTTGGCCGTAGTTGGCATTGAACTCGATGACGCGGGTGACGTCCGGCCGCGCTGCATGCTGGGCGGCGAGGAGATCGTTGGAGCGGTCGGCGCTGCCATCGTTGGTGAAAATGATTTCATAGCTGCGGCCTAACGCATCCAGGACGGGATAGAGTCGGGAGAACAGCGTGGGAAGATTTCCCTCCTCGTTGTAGACGGGGATGACCACGGAGACGCTGATGGTTGCAGGGGAGCTCATGCTTGCAGGATATGGGTAAGGGCGGTGACGACGCGGCCGACGTCCGCGGCGGTCATGGCAGGAAAAAGCGGGAGTGTGAGGATATTGCGCCCGGCATGCTCGGCATGGAGGAAGTCTCCATCTTTCCAGCCCAAGGCGCGGTAGAGGGTGAAGCGGTGAATCGCGGGATAATGGACGCCGGATCCGATGCCCGCATCGTGGAGTTTGCCCATGATTTCCGCGCGGCTGATCGACCCGGGGGTTTCCGGCAGCATCACTTGGAACATGTGCCAGTTGCTTTGCTTGAAGTCCGCGACCGGCAGGCCCAGGCCGAGCGCGTGGACCGCGGGACAGTCGAGGTGTTTGAAATACTCACGCGCAAGCTCGCGACGCTTCAGGGTGAACTCATCGAGCCTTGCCAACTGCCCGAGCCCGACGCGGGCGGCGACGTCGGTGAGATTGAATTTTCCACCGAGGATTTCCACGTCCATGCCGTCGACTCCCGAGCGGAGGACGCCTTGTAGCCGGTATTGCTCGGCAAGTGTGGCGTCCGTCGGTCCCGTCATCACCAGGCAGCCGCCTTCGATGGAGGTTAGGTTCTTGTTCGGGTGGAAACTGAAGGAAACCAGATCGCCGAACGAGCCGATCAGGCGACCCTTCCAAGAGCTGCCAAGAGATTGCGCGGCATCCTCAATGACTCTCAGGCCATGGCGGGCGGCGATGTCGTAGAGCCGGTCCCGGTCCACGGGCAGTCCTGCTAGGTCGACCGGCATGATCGCTTTGGTGGCCGGGGTGATGGCGGATTCGACGGCGTCCAGATCGATGTTGCGCGTCGTCGGGTCGATGTCGACGAAGACCGGACGTGCGCCCACGGTGAGGATGACATTGCTGGTGGCGACCCAGGACAGGGGCGTGGTGATCACCTCGTCGCCCGTGCCCACGCCGGCGAGGCGTAGGGCGATTTCCAGAGAGGCAGTGCCGGAGTTGAAGACCCTCACCGGACGTCCGCCGAAAAGTGCCGAGAGCTTTGCCTCGAATTCCTTCACGTTCGGTCCCGAAGTGATCCAGCCGGAACGCAGAACCTCAGCGACACCATCGATGGTTTCCTCATCGATGGTCGGGCGCGTGATGGGCAGGAAGGGGAGCATCGGCGATTGGCAGCTTTACGGTTCAGGCTGGGTTTGGCGCTTTTTTATGAGGACGAAGCGCTCGGTCCCCGCGATGACGTCATGAGACAGGCCGGATGTCGAAGCCCATTTTTCGTAGGAACTCTTGCGGACCACGCCATAGCAGGTGCCGGGTTGGCCCCACTGGGCGGCAAGTTCCTGTTTCCCGATGAAGCGGGCGGCAGTTTGCTCTGGCTCGGCATCAATGCCAAAACTGAGTTCTCCGCGGTAGTCGACCACGCTGATCAGTCGCCCAAGATAGACCGGCAGGTCCTGATTGTAGGTGCCGATGCTGTACACGCGATCCTCGGCTTTCAGCATCGGTTTCAGGATTACCGCCAATTTTCGGGTGGATGCCTTGTCGAAGGAGCCGCCGCCGAAATTGATGCTGAGCAGGAAAACGGCACTGGAAATCACGATGGCGCCTAGCACGAGACGTGGTTGGCTCCGGTGCAAGCCGAGGAATGTCGCGACGGCACCCAGCAGCATCACGCCACCGAGGGTGACTCGCAGGAACGGCAGGTAGGCGGCGATCTCCGGTTGGTTTTCCGGGGTGGGTGCGACTGCGGCAGCGATGACGAATAGTACCGCGATGCTGATGAAGCCCCAAGCCGCAGCGCGGAAATTTTTACCTTCCGGATTCTGCCACAGCCCGGAAATATAACGTCCGATCAGGACCGCAACGGCAGGGAATACCGGCAGGATGTAAGGAACGAGCTTCGACTGGGATTTTGAAAAGAATGCGACGATGAACACCGTCCAGATGAGAAAGAACCATGCTTCGGAGTGCTGCTTTCGCGCCTTCCAGCCACCCGCCAGCGATTCGCGCATGGCTTGGCCGATGAAAAATACCCACGGGAAGAGCCCGCCAAAGAAGATGGGTAGGAAAAACCACCACGGCTCGTAGCGCCGGTGAATTTGCGTGGTGAAACGCTCCCAATGCTCGTGGATGAAGTAGAAATGCAGGAAATCCGGATTCGCCCGGGCGGCGTAAATGTGCCACGGCGCGGCGATCGCGAGCAGCAGGATGGTGCCTAGAATCGGGTAAAACGGCCACAACGGCCGCCAACGGTTCAGCAGCAGGACCCAGAGGAAAATCACCGCACCCTGGATGGCAAACCCGATCAGGCCCTTTGACAAGGTGGCCAAGGCCATGAACACGTAAAACGCCATGAACAAACCAAAGCGCTTCCGGCCCCGAGGCTCCCGCATCGCCAGGATGAATGAGAACAACGCCCCGCTTATCGTCACCGCCACCGCCATGTCCAGGAGGATGATTTGGCTGAGGATGTAATACATCAGCGTCG
>JAYWDF010000585.1:0-1566 GCA_043779985.1 Akkermansiaceae bacterium
TTCTGGTCGTGCTAACCGCTTCCGCCTTGTCGTTCGCGCTGGTCAGCCGGATGATCGGAAAACTCGACATGGTCGGGGTCTTAAAAGCGCGCGATTGAGGAGCTGCCCCGCGGCCTCGACTCAAGGAACCGCGATCTCAGAATCGCCGAAGCCCATGGGAAGACCATGAAACGCGGTTCCCTCAGAACATTGGCAGCTCATGGGCTTGGCGGATCGGAGTCCGCCACTCCTTGGGTGTTCGTCGTTGGCACTCCTCTACCCACAGCCATCCACCCGTTGGCAAACTTCGACGTGGCAAGCATCTGGATGGCGCGGGATGGATGCGGAATAAATTCTTGAAAATCCCAAGTCATAATTTAGCATTTCAAGGATTAAATGATTTCTCGTCTTCAAGTTTCCGAAGCCATCGACCTCGCTTTCACCGTTCATCCGGCCGTCGCCTTGGCCGGACCACGCCAATGCGGGAAAACGACACTCGCCCGCGAAATCGCGGAGCGGGAGTCGGCGACGGCGTTCTTCGACCTGGAAAAGGCCACCGATATCCGAAGATTGGAGTCACCGGAACAGACCTTGGAGCCACTCACGGGCCTGGTGGTGATCGACGAGATCCAGCGCAAGCCGGAACTGTGGGAAACCTTGCGGGTGCTCCTGGATCGCCCGGCTTCGGGCGCACGGTTTCTTCTGCTGGGCAGCGCCTCCCCCCACTTGATCAAAGGCATTTCCGAATCGCTTGCCGGCCGGGTGGGAATGGTGGATTTGGCAGGCTTCACGCTTGGCGAAACCGGCGTGGACGCCTGGCTTGATCTTTGGCAGCGCGGCGGCTTCCCCCGATCCTTTCTCGCCACGGACGAGGCCGCCTCGGTGACTTGGCGGAGCAGTTTCGTCCGCACGTTTCTGGAACGGGACATCCCGCAGTTCGGGATCAGGGTGCCGACCGAAACCCTGCGAAGGTTCTGGACGATGATCGCGCACTACCACGGCCAGGTCTGGAATGGGGCGGAATTCGCGCGGGCGCTCGGCACCAGCGAACCCACCGCCCGCTCCTACCTCGATATCCTGGCCGGCGCTTACATGGTCCGCATCCTCCCGCCGTGGTTCGAGAACCTGAAAAAGCGCCAGCTCAAGTCGCCGAAAATTTATGTCCGCGATTCGGGACTGCTCCACTCGCTGCTCGAACTTGAGGCGCGGCATGATTTGTTAGGCCATCCCAAGCTGGGGGCCTCCTGGGAAGGCTTCGCCATCGAGCAGATCCTCACCCTCCTCGACACCCGCTCGGCCTATTTCTGGGCGACCCACGGCGGAGCGGAGCTGGACCTGATGGTCACCGTGCGGGGGAAGCGATACGGGTTCGAATTCAAACATTCGGACGCACCGGGCACGACCCGCTCGATGCGGACGGCCATCGCGGATCTGTCGCTCGAACACCTGTGGGTGGTCTATCCGGGAATGGAAAGGTATGCGCTGGATCCGGCGATCACCGCCCTGCCGATCCGTGAAGTTCCCGGACTCGCGGCCGGATTAAAAGCAGGGCTGACCGACTTCCGGTGACCGCGGTCCATTCCCGTC
>JAYWDF010000586.1:0-4875 GCA_043779985.1 Akkermansiaceae bacterium
TTATCCCCCCTTTCCCCCCGCAACCCCCTTTTTCCCCGCCTCCGGTCCGGCCACCAGCTCTTTCAACGGCCTTCACCTCAAAAGCAAATTCCTAGCAATCTGGTTTTATTTCATCATTCATAGGTAGAAATATCAAAATTATTTACAGTTGTTTTTAAAATGATCTGAACCTACTTATTTTCATCAGTCACATGCGTCGAAACCCTAACATTAGAGATTTTTGCTAGATCTTCTGAAGACATCGGAAATCTGAATGACGCAGAAGCATTTGTGATTGTACTAAAAGCGCTAATGATATTTTGTTCACTAATGATTACTCCCAGCCGTGTTCTGGCCTGCTTGATTTGCAGTGCATCGCAAAACGCTGGCGACATACCAATCGGCATGAGAACCAGGCGCTTGTTTTGGTCTTCCTCCTTTGCTCTTCCCGCATAGAAGGCCGGGGTAAGCCACTGGCCCCGTGGCAACGGATGTTCTAATTTCCTCAATAGACTCCCATCCTTCCGCATCAAGCTCAAGGAAACCACAAGACATGATCCTTTATTCTCACTTTTTTCGTATTGATCGAGTAGGTTTTCAAAAGGCGTGAAAAAAGCAGGGGCAATCCCATACCCGTTCAGTGTTGGGAAGCCATTGTGATCCAGTCCGACCATGATCACATTGTAACCTACAAAAGGTCTCTTTTTAGAAGCTAGCATCCACTTCGCACGCGAGGTGAAAACTGGAGCGGACGCCACCTTCTTGGAGTAAGCAGTCTGACCTTTGATGAAAAGATTTTGATAGATGTGCTCTGTTCCACGAGGGGGAGACCAGCTATCCGTTACAGCTCCGAAACTTAAATTGGAAAATCCTGTTGAAACAGCTTTGGTCACATCGCTGCTCTTACTGAAAATTGGATACACGTAGCCCTTGGCTTCTTCAAATTTTTCAAAATCTCCAGAGTATCGGGCATTTGATTCACTTATTGAAACGAGTATTTTTTCCAAGCGGGCGGCATAATCGGTCCGATATGCTTCAATGTTTGCCGATACTCCGACCGTGGCGGTTATCCAACTAATACCACCACTTTTTACTTCTTGTTCGGTAAGCTGCGTAACCGGCACCGTGTTAATTTCCCCCACCAGTCTAGCCGAGTAACGCCGTGGATCTTCCTCAAATAGCATTTGAAGCAATTCTCCAGAGTTCTTTCTCAGCGCCTCCATCGTGACAGCTCGGGCGAAAAGATCGTCACTACGCACTGTGGCAGATATCGCTAAGTTCTCTTTACGGAGCGAATCGACAAGATTTCGCCGTATCACGACTACGTTGCCAGCAATACGGTATAGGCCATCCGCTCCCTTCGTTGGTCCGCTGGTGATAGTCATTTGCTTTACTACCCCATCCGAAAAAGTGGCGATCTTTGACTGAATATCGTCATTGATAACGGTTTCTTTGGACATGGTAAATGTCGATGTAACTCTTGAGACCGCATCAAGGATCATAGCCTTTTTAGCTCCTTCAACTGAGTCTGAAATTCCCTCACCCTGGACGACTACTTCAGGGGCGATAAAACCCTCAGCAAGTAGCGCGGATGATGAATTAAAAATGACTAAAAAAGCAAATAATCTCAATAGATTTTCAACGCGTAAAAAAAACATACTTGATATCAGGTTGACGGATTCAGATCAAAATTAGAAGTTTAAAACTTCCGCCCTATTTCAACTTCTTGCCTAGAGCTAAAAAATAAATTTCTCCGTTTTTACTCAGCCATGAAGCAATCACGGGCAATCCTTTGACGAGACCTTTGGCTTCGGTGACGATGGTTTCGTCTAGCATTTGGTCAGTAATTCCAGATTCAACTCCGTCATGGACTATAACTTTATCTTTGGTCGTCATAATGACGGTGCTTTTCACTTGGGTGCCGTTAAGTTCGGCAACGGCATTCGCCAGTGCTTTGGCCTTGGCTACCGTGCGCCTGCGTAGCAATTCTGTCGCGGTTTCTGGTTTAACCGTGGTTAGTCCGATGCTCACCAGCCATAACGAACCGTCTGGTTGTTTGAAAATTTTTGCTCCACCCGTTTCCATTTGTACCAGCATAGACGCCAATAGTGGCTTAAATTCCTTCTCGACAACGAGTTCACGATATTGGGATGGATCAAAAACCTGCCCATCCAATGTGCTGCAAAAAATGAGTGCTGACGCAATAAAAGTGATGCCGCGTTTCATGGTTTGGATTTACGGTTTTTATTAGGTTCGAGCTCGGTATAGGCAGCAGATAAGTGGTCAATAAAATTGCGATGTTTTTGATTAATTTCAGCCAAAAGATCTGTTTTTTCCGTTGAGAGAAGGAGCTTTTCAGTCTGCGTCTCTGCTTTCAGACGTTCGTAGTCATCAACTCCCTTTTGTTCAAGATCCGCAACAGCATCATCGAGGTTGCGACTTAGTTTTAGGTTGGTGATCTCCTCTGTCAAACTGACGTCCAGTGCCCGCATGGTTGAACGCATGTCTTCAAGACAGTTCAATAGCGACTTCTCTTTGGAATCATCGGTTGCCAAATGGTCAGATGATGCGTCTGGTTTTGTTTGTGGAGCGGTCTGTGGGGCAGTAATGGACTTTGATGGAGCAGACACTGCTGCAATTTCCACATTTTCAGCTTTGTATTTGATTGTGGCTGTCGGCCCGTCCACCGCCAGTGGTTGTGAAACAAACAGTTTTACAACTCTGACAGTTCCGTTGGTGACGCCCACTGCTTTGGCCAAAGCCCGAATCGCGTATTCGCGGCTTTTCGAGAGGTTGATTTTTCGATTGGTCGCAGGAGAGAAGCAAGTGACGGCGACAAACGATAATTCACATTGATAGCCCTTTTGATCGTGCTTCACTAACGCATCCACTCTCCGCATCCCACCAAGATTAAAATGCGCCACGTCGCCCGAGGCGAAAATACTGCACACCATGAAGGCCACAGTCAGGGTGATGACGCGAAGAATTTGGGTGTAACGCCAAGGATACAATAAGCCTTGGAATTTCATTGATCGAAATCTGGAGCAACGACCGTTTTGGATGGGATTGTTTTGTCGGAAGGAGCGGATGGCACGGGAGTTTCAGGGGATGAACCCTCAGACTCGTTTTCTTTCTGGGCAACTTTGGCCAAGGCTGCTTTTTCAGGGGACCATGAATACACAAGCGTCAAAGTGTCTTTTGTTTGATCCTTCGCGACCAAAGTCAAACCACGGACTAATCCTGCAGCCTGCTGAACAATTGCCTCTTTGGTGGTTTCGCTGGCCTTGCCTTGTTCAGTCACATTTTGTCCATCTCCCTGAAGAGTTACGATGGTTTCGTCATTTGTCGCCGAGACCGAGACGACATTGCTCTTCATCCATTCAATGAATACGGAATTGGCCTTCAGCGTAGCTCGTTTTTGAGCGGTTTGCAGCCCCTTTGCCGCACCCAACACAGTGGAAATTCGTTCTTGTGAAACGACCTTAAGTGATTTGAGACGACCATTTTCAACTTTGATTTCCTGAACACCTGGGCCGAGGTCTGCGAGGCGTTTGACAATCTGCTCTGGAGTCTCTTGGGCATGGGAAACCATGGAGCAGAAAGATAAAGCTGCTACAATTACTGGCATTACGATTTTAGTCATAGGTATTTAAAACCAAAAAATTTGCAGACTTGTCAACACAGTCTCTGTTAATTCCGCGATTTTTCTGACACTGGCTATCTAACGTAGAGCGTGAATTTCCGCTCACGCCGCATTCGTGAATCCCACCAGCTCGCGCAGCCGCGTGGGGTGGCGGATTTTCTTCAGCGCCTTGGCCTCGATCTGGCGGATGCGTTCGCGGGTGACTTGGAATTGGCGGCCCACTTCCTCCAACGTGCGGGGTTGGCCGTCCTTGAGACCGAAGCGTTGTTCTAGCACTTCACGCTCACGGTCGGACAGCGTGCCGAGCACGTCCTTGATCTTGTCCTTGAGCATCGACAAGCCGGCTTCTTCCATCGGATTTTCGGCGGACTTGTCTTCGATGAAATCGCCGACGGTCGTATCCAGCGAGTCACCCACCGGCGCATTCAGCGAAACCGGATGCCGGGCCATCTTGAGCACGTCGCGGACACGCTCGACAGGCAGGTGGATTTCCCCGGCGATTTCCTCCGGAGTCGGCTCGCGGCCGATTTCCTGCACGAGATGCCGCTGCACCCGGGTGAGCTTGTGGATCATCTCGATCATGTGCACCGGGATGCGGATGGTGCGGGCCTGGTCGGCGATGCATCAACAGAGTGACAGACAAATAATAAAAACCCCCTTGGCATCAGGATTTGCGGTGGTAAGTTTGCGACGTGCGTAAGGCTCGCTGGTTGGGGAATTGTCAGAATTCGATCTCGAAACCGGTGATCAAGCGTGCCTGATGGCCGGATTCACCGAGGGTCACCATCAACTCGACTTTGTCGCCCTTGGTCTTTTTCAAAATGTCCTCGAGCTTGTTAGCGCTCAAATCATGGATCATCACATTGATCGGAATACGACTCAGCCAATAGGCTTTGGCGGCCTCGATCCGGGCGAACTCATTACGGCTGAAATACCCCATATCCCTTAGATACAGGTCGTTCTCACGAATGAGATCCACCAGATCCTTGCCGATTTCCCGATCCTGTTCGGTGGCGAGATAGAGCGCGTTTGCCACCGGTTCACCCGTTAGCAGGTCGAAGGCCCGGTCAAACTTGCAACCCGCAGTCATTCCTCCGTCATTGCCGTGACCGGGGAAATCCGCATGGTTCGCCTTGGGCAGTTTCACCTGGGAGGAGTCTTCAATGATTACCCGCCCGAAAACGTCTGTCGCGATGAGTGCCTCCTTGCTCCATCGCTGCTTGAGAGCCACACCGCCGACCGATAACAGGAAT
>JAYWDF010000587.1:0-1563 GCA_043779985.1 Akkermansiaceae bacterium
TTCGCCGTTGCAGCAGATCCAGACCTATCTCCAGCAATTCACCTTCAGCGCTCCGGGCAGCGTCTTCATGATCCTGTCCACGATCCTCTGGATCGCGGCCTGGGATCCGGTGCTTACGGGAGTGCTGGTGTTGCTCGTCGCAGTGAATGTCGGCCTGCAGATCCATTCGCAGGGCCGGGTGCGGGCGCTGCATGCCGGATTCCAATCGGCGGAGGCGCGGGTGTCCGGCGAGGTCGCGGATCTGCTGCGCGGCCGCCGCGATGTGAAATTGTATGCCATGGAGGACGAGGTCATCTCAGGCTTCCAGGAAAGCGCCGGTCACATCGGGCGGACCGCCTACATGCGCGATGTGCGCGGGCACTTGGAGAACATGAAGCAGGAAGGTGCGGGCTACCTGTGCTTCGCGGTCCTTTGCGCGGCGTGCGCATGGCGGTATCTCGAAGGTCGTCAAGCGCCCGCCGGGGCGCACCGCCTGACCATTGGGGAAATCCAAGGCTATCTAACGAGCTTCATCGCCTTGCAAGGTCCATTGGCCGCGCTCTTCAATGTATCGATCTTGCGCGCCGCGGCACAGGCGGGGCTGGATAGGATCAACACGGTTCTCGCAACCCAAAGCACCACCCCCGATCCGATTCGGACGGATCGGGTCCTGCCGGGAAAAGGCGACATCGTTTTCGACCGGGTGGAGTTCGGCTATGACCCCGGGACGGCGGTGATCAGGGATTTCTCGCTGGTGATTCCTTATGGGCAGAAGGTCGCGGTGGTGGGCGCTTCAGGAGCGGGGAAATCCACAGTGGCGCAGCTCTTGTTGCGGTTTTACGATCCGCGGCTCGGCTCCATCCGCATCGGCGGCGTGGACTTGCGGGATTGCCGCGGCGGCGACGTGCGCAAGGCATTCGCGGTCGTGCCACAGGATCCGTTCATTTTTAGAACGACACTCCGCCAGAATCTATCCGTGGCGAAACCGGATGCGACGGATGATGAGTTGAAGCGCGCCTGCGAACGTGCACAGGCCTGGGAATTCATCGAGCGCCTGCCACACGGATTGGCAACCCGGGTCGGAGAAAGCGGGGCCACTCTCTCGGGCGGACAAAGGCAACGGCTGGCGATTGCCCGTGCCTTACTCGGCGAGCAAGACTTTTTCATTTTCGACGAAGCGACCAGCGCCCTCGACACGATTTCGGAGCTAGCCATCCAAAGTGCTCTCGCCACCGTGATGCCGGGCCGGACCACCTTGGTCATCGCCCACCGCCTGGCGACAGTCCGTTCCTGCGACAGGATACTCGTGCTGGATCACGGCCGTATCGTCCAGGACGGAAGTTATGACGAGCTCTGCGACCGGGAAGGCCTATTTCAACAACTTCTCCAAGCACGGAGCTTCGATGCGTCTGATGACTAACACTAAACTCAATGATTAAAATATTACGAACACTGGACCCGCTGATCCTGATTTTTCAAACGGAGACGGGAGCGAGATTGCAACTTAAACAGGAGCTGTCAAATGACTGAAATCCCACCGTTACGCTGGGGTATTCTCGGCACCGCCCGCATCGTCCGCCGGAA
>JAYWDF010000588.1:0-4873 GCA_043779985.1 Akkermansiaceae bacterium
CGGATGAGAATTTTGGTTGTTGGAAAAGGCGGGCGTGAACACGCATTGGTAAGGGCATTGGCGGAATCGCCGGGGCGGCCCGAGTTGTTTTGTTTTCCCGGGAGCGCTGCCATTTTCGAGCTGGCCAAGCCGGTTGTTGCCGACGGCTTGGAGTCCTTGGTCGCGTGGATGACTGCGAACGCCATCGACCTTTGTGTAGCGGGGGAGGAGAGCTACCTCGTGAAAGGGGAGGGGCTCGCCAACCTGTGTGAGAAACACGGCATTCCCTGCTGGGGGCCACCCAAGGAATCCGCGCAACTTGAGGCCAGCAAGGAATTTGCGAAGGAATTCCTAGTCCGCAATGCCATCCCGACCGCACGCGCCACCGCCACGGACACGCTGGCGGGAGCCGTCGCCGCGATCGCCGGAGAATACCCGACGGTTCTTAAATTCGACGGTCTCGCCGCAGGAAAAGGCGTGGCGGTGTGCCCCGATGAAGCGTCGGCGTTGGGCTTTCTCGATGAAGTCTTCACCCTGCGCCGATTCGGCCCGGGGCGCGTGCTCGTCGAGCAATGCCTCACCGGTCCGGAAGTCTCGGTTTTCGCCGCCATCATCGACGACCAATACCTCATTTTCACTCCGGCGCGCGACTACAAACGTGCCCACGACGGCGACCTCGGTCCCAATACCGGCGGTATGGGAGCCGTCGCTAGCCGCAGACTCGTGTCGAAGGAAGTTCTCGACCAGATCGAGCGGGAAATCGTTCAGCCGACGGTCGCCGGCCTCCGCCGCGAGGGGCTGCCTTACCGGGGCTTCCTTTACTTCGGCATCATGCTCACCCCGGCCGGCCCGCAGGTGATCGAGTATAACTGCCGCTTTGGCGACCCGGAGTGCCAAGCGGTGATGCCCTTGATCGAGGGTGATCTAGCAGCCTTCTGCCTCGCCGGGGCGAAAGGCCAACTGCGCGGCGATCTGATCAGTTTCAACGATGGTTGGAGCGTCTGCGTCATCCTCGCATCCGCCGGCTACCCGGAAACTTCGCGTAATGGAGACCGGATTGCCGGGCTGGAGGAAATCCACGGCGCCCGCGTCTATCACTCCGGCACCCAGAGGACCGCGGAGGGCGATTGGGAAACCCACGGCGGACGAGTGCTTGCCGTCGTCGCGGGAGGTTCCACCCGCGAAGAGGCCGTCGTCCAGGCGCATGCCGCTGCAGACCAGGTGCGATTCGATGGCTTGCAACGCCGCCGCGACATCGGCATCCTTAATTTTTGATCGACCCTCTCATGGAACACACCCTCACCGCTGAAGATATCGCCGCCGGAGTCGCACGCCTTGCCGAGGCCATTCGTGAAAAACACCGCGGCCACCCCATCGCGCTCGTCGGCATTCGCAGTCGGGGTGACGAAGTGGCGGAGCGCGTTTTGACGTTGCTTTCCGAGGAGGACGAGTGGGAGCTCTCATTCGGAGTCCTCGACATTTCGCTGTATCGCGATGATTTCGAGCACCTCCATGAAAATCCCTCCCTTCAGGAAAGTGACATCCCCTTCGACGTCGACGGTGCCCACATCATTCTCGTGGATGACGTCCTGTTCACCGGCCGCACGATCCGGGCCGCGCTGGACGCTCTTTCCGACTACGGTCGCCCGGCCAAGGTCGAGCTCGCAGTCCTCATCGACCGCGGCCATCGCGAAATGCCGATCCAGCCGGATTATGTCGGTATCACCCTCGACACCTGCCGTCTCGATCATGTATTGGTATCCCTTGAAGGGATCGACGGCCTGGATAGCGTCCAGATCGTCGCAAAAGAAAAACCATGAGTCTCCTGCCACAGCAGAAAAAATCCGCCGAGGAAATCGCGAAACTTCGTGAATCCCTTGGGATCGCCGCTTCGCCTCCAAGCGAGGAACCCTCGCCGTTGGAGCCCTCAATTCCCACCGCGTTGGTAGCCCCCCCGGAAGCAAAGCCTGCTGCGCTAACTCCGCAAACCCCGCCCGCTTCCTCGCTCGCCCCGCTTCCGGTCGGCGCAGGCCATGCCGCGAAGCCGGTGCGCTCCCTCAAGCGGTCAGAGCGAATCCCCGTCCTCCCCGTAGAAGACGCGGTGGAAATAGATGAAATCGCCAGCGCGCTGGAAGCCCCGCCATCGCCGTCCGAGCCCGCCCTGCCCAAGCCAGTCCGCTCGCTTCGCAAGTCCGAGCAGGGCCCATCCGCTCACTCCAGCCACCTGGAGCCGCCCCCGGATTCCCCGCTGCCCGTACATCGCCACAGCGATCATGAACTGCAGGAAATCCGCCGCAAGGAAGCGCTGGCCATGCTCGCGCCCGCGGTCCATCCGCAATCCCTCACCGCGCACCTTGCCGTTATCATTCCCGGCTACCTGCTCGCCCTCTGCGGGGCAGTCGGTTATTACTACTACGAGCTTCAAATCCAAGTCACCGCCGCCTGCGTCGCCGCAGCCTTGCTCGTCGCCGCCTTCATTTTCGTCAAAAAGCCACTCTCCCGTCACCACGCGGCCTTCATCGCGGTGGCGTCGCTGTTCGTCATGGTTTTCGGCGCGCTCTATTATTTTCCCCAACTCCGGCATGGCACGTAAAGACCTACTCGACATCGCAGCACTCGAACGGGAGGAAATCGAACACCTCCTCGATCAATCCACTCCCTTCAAAGAACTCTTCACCCGCTCGGTGAAGAAAGTCCCCGCCCTCAAGGGCAAGTCCGTGCTCATGCTCTTCTATGAGCCGAGCACCCGCACCCACTCCTCCTTCGAGGTCGCCGCCAAGCGCCTCTCCGCCGATGTCACCAACTTCGACGTCGCCCACTCCTCCATCACCAAGGGCGAGTCCGTTAGGGAGACCGTCGAGACGCTCCAGGCCATGCGCACCGACTACATCATCGTCCGCCACGGCCGCTCCGGCCTGCCCGGCATGATCGCCAAGCAAACCAAAGCCTCCGTCATCAACGCCGGCGACGGCGCCCACGCCCATCCCACCCAAGCCTTGCTGGACGCCTTCACCATCAAGGAGAAATTTCCCGATCCCGCCGGCAAGAAAGTCCTCATCATCGGCGACATCCTCCACTCCCGCGTTGCCCGCTCGACGAGCACGGTTCTGAAGAAACTCGGTGACGATGTCGCCTACCTTGGCCCCGGCTCGCTTGTGCCACGCTCTGGCCCCGAGAACATCCGCCGCTTCACCGACTACAAGGAAGCCATGGCTTGGTCGCCCGATGTCGTCTATCTCCTGCGCGTCCAAATGGAGCGCCAGGACGTCCAGTACTTCCCCAGCATCCGCGAGTATCACAAACTCTACGGCATCACCGACGCCCGCCTCGACGAAATCCGCAAGCGGGGCCTCTACCTCATGCACCCCGGCCCCGTGAACCGCGGCGTCGAACTCTGCGACGCCGTCATGGACTACGAGCGCAGCCTCATCAACGACCAAGTGGAAAACGGCATCGCAGTTAGAATGGCCGTGCTCTACTGGCTCAAGCCGGGCGGCGAAGGCTGAGAACTCATTTTCCGCCGCCGCTGGAATGCAATACCGCCAGCGAACGTGATCAGGACCGCCACTCCCGGCTCGGGAATAAGGCGGACGTTCGGGGAGATCGACGTGGCGTACGATGTTGTTCCTGTTCCGATGCTGAGAGTCAGGCGACGCAATTCGACGGTGCCGATCTCCATTTCAAGTTCGAGCCTGCCCTCTGATACTCCCATCGGCACGTCCCAAGCCTCGGTGCTGTAAATCAAGCCGTTCACTCCAAACGATGGGCCATTCCACACCCGGGAATACACCGGTTCTGATGAGGTCCCGATATACATATGGATCAACATGCGTTCCGGCTCTACCAAACGGTCGCTGCTGTCCAACTGAATGGTGAGCATGTCCGAGAGGGATGACGAAGGCCCGCCAGCCCCCAGATTGAAGTTCCAAGTGTAGTGGTCCACGCTCGGCCAGGTCACAGCGCCATGAAGCGGTATGGGTAGAAAAGCCAGCAGGATGGCGGGCAGGATTTTCAGGGGACACGGGGGGAAGTCGTTTTTCACGCGAGTAATCGTGAATAGGGAGTGGGTTGCAGACTTACAAGAAAAGACTGGCCGGAATACGGGTTACCCGGATCCAGAGAAATTCCCAATTCCCGAATTGTCGGGCTTTTTGGCGCGATTTCCAAGCCGGCTCCATGCCCAAGCTGCGAGGGAACGTGCGGGTGGCCGCTGAAATGCCGCGAAACTGCCCGTGCCATTTCAATTCGGGCTCTGAGCTCCGTCGTTCCTGTAAAGAAGCCCTGCTGTCCGGCCGAAGGATGCCATTCCCCGTTCTTGTATTTCCCACGTATCCCCGCAAAATCCCCTCCGCGTCCCTTGGCGGCCCTTTGCGCCTCTGCGGTAAATCCTCCTCTCTCATGACACTCCTCATCACCAACTCCCGCATCGCTTCCGAGCACTCTCCCGATCTCGTCTCCGGCGATGTCCTGATCTCCGACGGTAAAATCCAACAGATCGGCAAGGGCCTGACCGCGCCGGCAGGCGCCCGCGTCATCGACGCCCGCAATCGCATCCTCGCTCCCGGCATGTTCGACGCCCACGTCCATTTCCGCGAGCCCGGCTTCGAGGCGAAGGAAACCATCGCCAGCGGCACCGAAGCTGCGATCAACGGCGGCATCACCGGTGTGGTCATGATGCCTAACACGCGTCCGGCCATCGACTCCGCCACGGTCGTTGCCAATGTTTTGGACATCGCCAAGCGCACCGCCCGCATTCCGGTTTACACCTCCGGCTGCGTGACCAAGGACCGCCACGGCAAGGAACTCGCCGGCATCGACGGCATGCGCGCGCTCGGCGTGGTGATGCTCACCGATGACGGCGACACCACCGGCGATCCCGCCGTGCTGCTGCGTG
>JAYWDF010000589.1:0-13217 GCA_043779985.1 Akkermansiaceae bacterium
AGCTTCTTTTACCGGATCGCACAGCAAGTGAATCATGAGCTGGATGACCTCGCGGGGCGTAAAATGCTCTCCGGCCTCCTTGTTGAACTTGCGAATGAGTTCCTCGAAGACTTAGCCCATGCCTAGATTGGTCAGGCCGGGGAGCTTGCGACCGTCCGGGCCGATGGCGTTGTGGTGGGAGAGATTGATATCCGGGGCCACGAATTTCTCGATGATGCCGTGGGGATCGAGCAGGCCATGTCCGCCTCGTTGTTCCGGAACTTCACCTCGGCCAGCACGGCTTCCTTGGTGTCCTCCAGCAGGCAGTCGGTTCGGCGGAGAACGAACATCGGCACGATGACTTCGCTGCACTTCCCGCGAACGAAGACGTCACGGAGGCAGTCGTTCGCGATGGAACAGATGAAGGAGACGATTTTGTTGTGGGTGGCGTGATCCAACGGAGCCGGATGATGTGCCTGGTCAGCAGAGAGTCGATGAACGAGGGTTGAGAGTCAGAGGTTTCCCAATGCGCGAAGGCTAACAGGCGAATCCAGGGTCCTGGGAGGGGAGAACGGAAGATCCTTACCTCATTTCCAGTTCTAGAGAAAAAGACCAGAGGGTCGGGCTTTGCCGGTTTTGGCGAAGCATATCTTCCAAGACGGCACCGTGGGCGGGGCGACGGATTTCTCCGAGTAGAGCGATTCGGTGGTCAACTGCGCGGCCTGAGGGCGCATCCCATTCTTTCCACACGGCGGGACAGGCCCGCCGTGTGTGGGGATAAACGAGCCTGGCCGACTGTCCGCACTGCGAGCCCGTTAATACCCATTTCGACGGCCAGAACGGGCGTCTTTGGGGATCTTAGGGGGTGAGCACGGGAAAATCAGCCGCTCGATTTCAGTGCTCATGTGTGAAAGGACAGGAGGAGCCCTTCACTTCGGCATCAGCTCTTCATTCGGATCCACCCACGCGGCATCATAGCCCTTGGCGTAGTTGAAGAGGTGCTTGTGCAAATATGGCACAAAGGTCGCCCGCTGCTCCTTCGGCAGCTTCAGCACCGCCGTCTCATTAAGGGCGCGCATCAGCTTTTGCATCAGGTGCAGCGTCAGTTGCCGGCCTTTGCGGGCCTTTTGCACCTGCTTGTGGTTCAATTGCTCATCCGAAACCTCCACCAATTCATGATTGGTAATATTCCAGCGGTCCATCAGCCCATCGAGGGGCTGCGGTCCGTGATCGCGTGTCAGTTCATCCATGCTCGTGGTGTAGCGCATCTGCCACCCACGGCTAAGCACAAAATTTTTCTCACTCGCGGATCAGCGTCTCCGCCTGCCACGGGCCGTTGAGCGGGTGTCGCAGCGCCGCCCAATACCATGCGGAAACATCCGTCCAGAACGCGCCGTCGCGTGCGCTCACGATGCGTTCGAAAACCATCCGGCGCAGGCCGTCGCGGGTGGCTGAAAACCTTGCCCACTGGCTGCCGTCACTGAGCCGGACGGTGAGCGCTTCCGACGTTTCAAATCCCGCCGCACGCAGGCAATCGCGCGACGGATGCAAGCGGCGGGTCGCCTGATTGACCCGCCGGAGGATGACTTGGTCACCGCCCCACCGGTGACTCGAGAGAGTGCCGGGAAAACTTTTCGCGAATGCCAGCTCGGCATCGGTCGACGGCAAGGGATGCAGCGGCAGACACAGCCCGTTGAACGTGAACTCCGCCGGCCCTGGCCCAAGTTTCGGCGGGCCGGGTGTCCGCGGGGTGGTGAGCGCCAGCGTCGGAGCTAACACCGCCGCACATGCTAACACAGTCCACTCGCTTCGGCACCACGGCTCCGGCACAACCGCAGGTGTGGCGGGCTGGGCTCTGCGTGACATGAGCCACCACAGCGGCAGCAGGACGATGGTGAAACTCACCAGCCCGATGCCGCCATGCCCGAGCAGGGTGTCTGGCACACGACCGGTTTCCTTCACCACCAGCAAAGCAGCCCGCAGAATATTCGCGGGGATCACTAACACTACAGCGAGCAGGCCGCCGAGCACCGTCGCCCGCCACGAAAGGCGGTGAATCGCAGCCAGCGCCATGGCGGCCGCCAACGCGTGCCACAACATCCGCACACCACCACACGCGGGGTCCACGCCGATGACTTGGCCGCCCAGTTCGATTTGCGCGCCGCTGCGGGAAACCACCAAACTGCCCAGCTCCAACAAGCGCACCGTGCCCTCGGCCGCCAGCACCCGCAGCGGGTAGCCGGCGAAAAACTGCAGGGATGCCGCCACCGGCAGTGACAGGACCAGCAACCCCATCAGCCCGGCCCGGCGGTGGATTCCATCGCTCGTTGCGATACCTACTATGGCCAACCCCGCACGCAACATCGGCGGCAGGCCGTGGATTCCTAACACCGACAGCAACACCAACCCCGCGCCGGCGATCCGCGCGTGGCTAGAGGCATGCAACGATTTCCGATCCCGCCACGCGAGCACCAGTGCCAAGGCCAGAGTCAACAAACCCAGCGGTTCGTCGCTGCCATCATTGAGGCGCTTGCCGAACCACCACAAGACCGGTGCCACGGCAATGAGTTGTAAATAGGCAGGATGCAGCTTCAAAGACATGACGAACCGCCAATTTGATAGAACAAGAAATACGCCCCTTTTCATCTCAGAGCTCCCGCTGACGTTGCAGCGCAAGCAGCACCACGAGAAAGGCGATCAGTCCGATGCTGCCGGGCTCCGGGACCGAGGCGTTTTTCACCATCGCTGAACCGCCGCCACCGATCGCGCTTTCGCTCACGCCGAGTGGCAAGGGCGAGGGCTGCTTCACGGTTTTCGCCAAGCCCGTGAACTCACGCGGGCTTTCATCGACTGCAAGGAACGAAGTGTAGGGCGTGAGCAAGGAGTAGCTGAGCCCTAACGCGGTGATTTCCCGCACCGCTTCATCATCTCGCTTCACGCAGTCCGTTAGCCGGCGCACCCGCTCGCGGGCCCAGAGCACCGGCAGGGCCGGATGATCCAGTCCGGTGGCAGCGGCGGCTTGTGCGAGATCGATGGATTTCTCGAAGGGCGCGCCATTGCCACCGATGCCGCGGACGATAATTTTTCCGTTAGGCTCGCCCGTCCAAGTGCCGGTAACGATGAGCGGCCGGGCGGCGAAAACATCGGGATGCGGATTGGGTTCGATCCCACTTAAAGTCACGCCCTCGGCGGTGATCCTGACTTTCGCGAGCACCGGATTGGAAACCATTTCCCGAAACCGTGCCGCCGCCGGACCCGCTTCCTTGCAGGTGGTGACCACGACCGGCTCGCCACCGCCAGCGCGGGCGACGCTCTCCAACAGCTCGCGGTTGACGGAAGACCCGATGCCGAACGTGAACAGATTCGCCGTGCCGATGTTCTGCCGGATCAAGTCCGCCGTTTCTGCTTCCACGGAGACAAAACCGTCGGTGATGAGCAGGATCGAGCGCGAGCGGTTTTCTCCACCGGGTAGGGCCAGCGCCCGCTTGAGCGCGGCTTCGAGTTCGGTACCGCCACTGGATGTCTGACTATCGATGAATCGGTTCG
The DNA here is from genome assembly GCA_043779985.1 of Akkermansiaceae bacterium. Lineage (GTDB taxonomy): Bacteria > Verrucomicrobiota > Verrucomicrobiia > Verrucomicrobiales > Akkermansiaceae > Luteolibacter. Next base: position 3,526 of record JAYWDF010000589.1, read on the forward strand.
CCAGGGCGATGTTCGCCGGATTCGCAGGCAACGGTGCTTCGGATAAAACTCCGCTGTCGGAGGCGAAGCGGACGACGTTGAAGGTATCATCCGAGCGCAGGCCCTGCACGAGATTGCGCAGCAGGTCCTTCGCCGTATCGAGCGGGAATCCCGCCATCGAGCCGGACACGTCGAGCACGATGACATAGTCGCGCGGCGCGATTTGATCGAGGCTCACCCTCGGTGGCGGCGCGATTTGAAGCAAAAAATGGTTCGTTGATAGACCGCGGTGGAGCAGCAATCCAGCATCCACCTGGTGGTTCCCGAGTTTCCAGCGGAGGATGAAATCGCGGTTGGCGGATTCTTCGCCGGCCTTGGCATCGATCTTCACGAGCGCCCGGTCCCTGGCCTTGAAGTCCACCGCCACCGGATGGCTCGGGCAAGTCACCTCGGCCAGTGGCAAGGTGGTGCTGAGCGAGACATCCAGCGCGAAGGTCGCAGGGTTCGGCGTGCCCGGCCGGAGATGCGGATTGGCCGTCCAGGTCTCTCCCTTCATTGCAGCCGAACCACCGGTGTAGCGCGGGCCGACCACTGTCGGGAAAACAAATTCATAGGTGGAATCCACCGCGGGGATGGTCTCGGTCCAATCGATTTCCACGTCGATGTCATCGCCGGGGAGCAGGTTGGCGACGGACATTTGAAAAACGTTAGGCCGCTGTTCCTCCAGCAGCGCGGCGGTCTTTTTTTCCGCCTTGGCTGCGGCATACTCCGCCTTCGCCTTCACGGATTCCTTGATCCGCGCGGCGATCACCCGCCCGCCGGTGCTGAGGGTCATGCCGTGCACCGCCGCCCGGGTGGATGCGGGAAAGACGTAGAGCGCCTCGATCGGGACGCTGCCGGAGTTCGCATAGCGCTGGGTGAGATGGACGCGGGCGATGGTGCCGTCGATGGTCACCTTCGCTAACGATGACTTCAAGGGCAGCGACTCGTTAGACGGGTCGTCGTGATTTCCGAGCACCTGGAAATAGGGCGCGGAGGGTGAGGTGTTATCAGCGGGGGAAGCCGAGCTGAGAAGTCCGTAAAGGACGCCGAAGTAGGTGAGGCGGAGGAGCGCTTTCATGAGGTGGGTCGGAGTTGACGACGCCATGACAGCCATCCTCCATGAATCCTTGATCAAGCTTGTGTGAAATTCCCGCGAAGAAGCACTTCATCCAAGCGGCAGGGTCAGCTTGGCCAGAGTTCCACCGCCGTCCGCCGGTTCCAGGGTGATCGTGCCGCCGTGGAGTTCTGCTGCTTCCCGGACGAGAGTTAGACCGAGGCCGGTGCCCTTGCGCTTGGAGGCGTGATGACGCAGGGAGTAGAAGCGCTCGAAGATTTTCTCCCGCGCATAGTCCGGCACCCCGGAGCCAAAGTCGCGGATGGATAGAACGACATTCCTGCCGGGCGACTCCACGCCGATCTCGACGGCGCTGCCACGGGGTGAGAAGTCGATGGCGTTTTCCAACAGATTCGTCACCGCCGCCCGCAGGATGAAGGCATCTCCACGGAGCAATACGGGCGAACTGGCCGCCGTATCATGGAGCGCCACCCCGGCGACTTCCGCCAGCGGACGGGCTTGATCGATCGCTCGGGCGACGATGGAGTGGAAGTCGAGTTCCTCGGGTTTCTCCAGACGGGTCCGGCCTTCGATCGCGGCAAGCTCTAGCAGCCGATTGATCAGCCGCTCGCTGCGGGCAGTCTCGGCGCGGATGTTTTCAAGAAACCGCTTGCGGACCTCCACGGGCATTTCCTCGTCCAACAACTCGGCCGCGCCTCGGATGGCGGCGAGCGGACTCTTCATTTCGTGGGTCAGCGTCTGGATGTAGCGCTCGGCATAGCGGCGGCCTTCCAAGACATCGCGCATCGAGTCGAGCGCGTGGGCCAGCGTGTTCACCTCGCGGCCAATGCCGATCTTCGGCTTCGCGGGTCGTTCCCCGCGCTCGATGGCGCGGGCGTATTCGGTGATTTTCCCGATCGGATGGAACAACCACAGGAAGACGGCACCGATGAGAAACAAAATACCGCCGCCGATCAGGCCGCAGGCCGTGTAGATGATCCGGCGGCGCTCGCGGACCAGCGGCAGGACGTCCGCCTGGGGTTTGTAAACGGTGAGCACCCCGTCGGGCTTCGCGGGATCGCCGACGGGAGCACCGACGTAGAGCACCGAGGTGGTATTGTCTTCTTCATGCTCGCGACTGCTGCGCGCGCCGTAGTGCCCGGCCAGGGTACGCGCCACATCGAGCTTCTTGGATAGATCCTGACCTTCGCGGCGGCCGCTGTCGGAATCGAAAATGACGATGCCTTTCGAATCCGTCAGGTAAGCGTGGATGCCGACCTTGCGCTTCATGTGCTCGAAGATGCGGGCTTCCAGCACCCGCCCGTGCGCACCTTCGAAGGCTTTGCGCAGCACATCCGCCTGGAAGTCATGCTCATGCACGTCCTCGCCCACGATCTCCGCCAGCAGGTTCGCCGTGTCCACCAGGACCTCCTCGGTCGCCTGGAAGGTCTGCGGCTCGACCTCGGACAGGAAATGCCGGGCAAGCTGATAGAACCCGAGCGTGATGATGAACGCGATGAAGAACAGGGTGACCCGGGTGAAACGCATGGCTGACAATTTTTTCAAAGAGACAACAAATACCCCAGCCCGCGGCGGGTCTGGATCAAGTCCTCGGCGCCGACACGGACGGTCCGCAGCTTGGCGCGGATGGACTTGATATGGGCGTCAATCGTGCGATCGGTCACCGCGCCGGGATCCTGCCAGGCGTGTTCGAGCAGTTGGTCACGGGTGAAGACGCGGCCGGGTCTTTCCAAAAGCACGAGCAAGAGCTTGTATTCGTGGGCCGTGAGATCAAGCAACTCGCCATGACAATGGACGCGCATCGCCGAGCTGTCGTGATAGAGAGTCTTCGGATTGGCGGCGGCTGGATTTGACTGCAACAACGGAGCCTGGGTCTGGGAGCGCCGCAGGATGGCCCGGACGCGCGCCACGATTTCCCGCGGGGAAAACGGCTTGGTCACGTAGTCGTCCCCGCCGAGTTCCAAGCCGAGGATACGGTCCACCTCGCCATCGCGGGCGGTTAGGAAAAGCACCGGGATCGACGAAGTCTCCCGCAAGCGGCGGCAGACATCGAGTCCGGTCATGTCCGGCAGGCCGATGTCGAGGATGGCGAAGTCGAAATCCTCCCGCGCGGCGGCGGCCAACGCGTCGACACCGGTCAAGGTGTGGGTCACCTCGAAACACTCGGTTTCAAGCGCATAGACGAGCGTATCGGCGATCGCCGGTTCATCTTCAACCAATAGGACGCGGGGCATTGCTGGATTTGAGCCCGTCCGCGTGAAATGCCAATGAAGAAAGCGTGAAATTTTCAGGCGCGAGTGATCGGAGTCGGCGACTGGCACCAATTTTCTCAATTACGGCGACGCAGGAGCCCCTTCCATCCGCAGATGAAAAAATCCGTGGGATCCTGACTGAATGGGAAGGGTCACCTCAATGGTTTCAGTTCCATTTTCGACACCAAGGATCCGCTCGGTCATGCGCAAAGAATCCGAAGCGGCCCAAGTGGACAGGCTTTCACTGAATTCCGGCATGATCCACGGGGTGGCAGTTGGGCCCTGCGGGCGCGAGAAGACAAACCTCAATGCGTCAGACCTACGCTCCACTCGTTGAGCAAGGCTTTGCGCCACGAGTGGATTGGTTGAAAGGAGAACTTCCTGCCAGTTCGTCAATCCGTCGCCATCAGAATCGGCGTTCCAGCCGCGATCTGTCCCAGGCGGCGCATTGATAAATGCTTGATTACGCAATGCCGTAAAATCAGGGGTGAACACCCCTTCAATCACCGTATCGGCCAACGGTTGTAGTGACAAGGAACCTCCTGGCTGAGCCAATCCATCAACAATCCACCGGTCGAACGTCCAACCGGAGACTGGGGTCTGCGTAAGATGAACGGATTCGTTCGGCAGCAGCATGCTGAGATTCTGAGCACCACGGATGGTTCCGTTTCCGACCGTTTTGACCACTACCCGGTGACCGGGGGTAAAAGTCACGGCAAGCTGCTTATCACTCTCCATCAAGATGGAAATCGCAGACTCTGAGGAAACCATGGATCCAGTCCAGCTGCGGAACGTAAACCCGCTTTCTGGAACAGCCTGAAGTTGTAGTCGTGCGCCCTGGGGATAAAGAACCCGTGGGTCGATAGCCTTTATAATCCCCAGCCCATTGGTCGTCAGACGGAGTTCGTAACCCGGGATCTCAATAGAATTCGTGCCAGTGACAATCTGATTGTTCTGAAGCCCGATGTCTTTGGTACCCACGGGAATGATCAAACGGGCGGCAACCCTGAATTTGCCAGGGGTGACGGAAGGAGGCAAGGGAACCTGATACCGACGCTCACCGGATGACAACAGAGCACCCTTATTCCAAGGCGTCGACGCAAGGACGACGTCATCAACATTGCCCAATTTTTGATCGGTCGTCAGAAGAAACTGCACGGGAATCGTGGGATCTGCCAGCTCTGTTGCGGAGAGTCGAACAGTCACATAATCGCCGACTCCAAAAACTCCAGTATCTGCGGTGATTCCGGTGAGTCGGGGATCGTCATCCATCCATTCCACAAAACGCCCAGGGGAAGAAAGGAACGGCCAGCCGTCAATCCATCTTAAAGATGCAGCATCGGAGCTTATCGAACGGACGAGAGACCCTGTTAGGGAATCCACGATAACAAAACCGTAATAGCCTCTCCCAATAATCCCCAAAGGGTGTTCTCCCTGCGGCTCAAATGCGAATGTCTTCATACTCTGCTGCAAAACCGTATCAACCCGCCAGTTCGTCCCATCGCCAGACTGCAACCAGCCGAAATCCCCGGCATACATCCTAGCGATTCCTTTGGCGACAAAAGCGGGGCGCGAAGTCTCAATGCTATATGTTCCAGAACGAGCCACCGCAGCAGATCGCGTCCAAGCAACACCGTCCGTTGATGTCCAAACCTCAGCTTGATTGCCTTGGGTCCCCGCCACCCGCCATTTACCATTAAAATACAGGAGACTCCGAATCGTCAAAGCCGGAGACACTTGATGGACCGTCCACTGCAAGCCGTCGGGGGATCGGAGGACCCGTCCGTTTGTCGCTGAAGCAAGGAATGAGGTCGGTGAAGCAACCAAGCCCGTTACCTCGGGAAGTGGGATTGGCCCCGTCCAGTTGCTCACCGTAAACGAGCGGCCATCATCGGAGCTCATCACATAGTTCAAAGGAACATTGAATCTATCGAGTCTAAAGACGATCAACCGTTGATCCGTAGCCGCACAAAGACTGGGCGCGGGAGAACTAGCAGTTGGGTTATAGCGGTCTGAGAAAGTAACGGGCCAAGCGTGCGGATAAGGAGGGACAAATCCTGTAGAGGGATAGAGCGGTGCCTGTTCCCAGTCTTCGTTATTGACCGAGCGGGTGAAATACCATCTGGAAAGAGCAACGAATCGGTTCTTGAAACGGAGCCCACCTAGAGCGCCATCGTTCGTGACCTTGCCAGTCGATTCAGCAAGCGAAATTTGCGTGACCGAGAAGTCGGGGTTCAAAACGAAGCCATTGGTTGGAAGTCTTGGGTGCTTATATAAAAGTGAATCCATTCCATATTGTGAGATGTTGAAAAAACCGGTTGCCAGGTCCTGAGTAGAAAACCCTAGAGTACGGAAATCGAAAAGAACCCTCCATACATGCAAATCTTTCGAGGCACAGATCATTTCGCTCGAGGCGGCGATCCACTCGCCACTAAAGCGCCGTAAAAACACAAGTGTTTCGTTGGGTGGCGGGGTGTGATCCGTGAAAGTGATTCCGTCCGTTGTGGACTTTAGAAAGGTTCCAGCCTTCCCGACAAAAGCGCGATTGTCGATCTTCGCAGCATAATAATCACTTCCCTGATAAATTTGAGTAAATCCGACTTCGCCTCTCAATAGACGAAAAATGCCGTCGCTATTTCGGACGAGGAAGCCGCTCGTAACCGGCATGTTGGTGCTGTAGTATCCCGAAACAGTTCCTGAAAGGGGAAGCCAGGTCCTGCCGCCATCATAGGTGACGCAATTTCCATAGCTTAGGGGGTTGCTCAAGCCAAAATCCGCGTCTGCCCAAGCGATGTTCGCCGTTGAGGAGGTTGAATAAGGAGGTGCCGCGCTGCGTGCGGGAACCCATGAAATTCCATCTCGCGAAACCCAATTTCCCGATAGGTCTTGGAGCTGGATCAGTCCATCCCGGGTTCCTAGAATGACGGCAGTTTGATTGGTCGTATTAAAGCCCCCGAAATGGGTCCAGTTGAGGCCGTCCGAGCTTGTGAGAATCCCGTTCGATGTGGATGCAACGAGCGCCTCGGCATTCGCCACCAAGGAGATGGGCGCGAAATCCGCTTGCGATACGGGCATCCAACGGTCGCCGGCCTTCCACACACACACCGCTGCTTGACCAACAAGTTGGTTCGAGTAGATTCGATAGTAGTCGCCTTTGAAAAGAACGGCTTTTGAAAGATCGAAGTCGATGACCAAGGCGGTTGCATGGGTCACCCCACCTTGCAAAATCGTTAGCGTGGAAGTCACCCGCGAAATGCGGCCAACCTGATCACGGGCAACAAATTCCACGGCATGGTCTCCCGAACCACCGGGATTGACAGGGAACACGAATGGGGCGGCAGTCAGCGAGGAGACCAAGGTGCCATCCACCAAGCACTCGACGCTGGCAAGATCGCCATCCGCGTCGTCTGCAATCAATTCGTATTTGAAGCCTTGATGGAGTGGCACCGAAATGGCTTGCTGGCTTTCCGACAATGTGATCGACGGACCGGACGCAGTATCTCCTCCGGGTTGTAGAACCTCGCCAGTGGTGCTGACAGCAAGGAGGGTTTGGCGATTGCTGGCGAGATAGGAGACAGGCAGCGGCGCGGAACTCAATGCCCATGAGATGCCATCGGCGCTGGAATAAAGAGACTGGGCATATTGGGCGACATAGTAGTTTCGATAGGAGACAATCGACGTCGGAGTCGCAGGGAGATTGATCTGATTGAGCACTGGCAGGCCCTGGGGAGTAAATGGCGTCCAACTTAATCCGGTAGATGAGGAGTAACCGCGTGCGGAATTCTCAATGGCAATGAACACAGCCCCCTTGCTCCCTACCATGCATCCGGCCGGCAGACCTGAACTTTGCCAAGTCCGACCATCGATGGATGTGACGACGAACGAGCTTCCATCGGTTTTGATGCCGCTTACAAACCAACGACCGTTGATCCGCGTGGAGAACGTGATCGAGCTCCACAGTATCCCCAAATTCACGTTTTCGATAAGAATCCCAGGCGGCTGATTGCGGATCATTTGGAGGGTGGTTCCAACTGTCAAAGATGAACGATTTAACAAGCTATCATCTCCGAACAAGCCGCTGGCCAGGATCCCATCCGAATCGGTGGGCCCCAGAGCACTCGGGTAGAATGCTGGCGACATGAACTTGCGTGTCGGCAGGCTGGTCGATCCTTCACGAATGGAGTGCAGGAAGTTGCTCCCGGCTTGTCCCAATGGAAGCACCACCTTGCCGATCTTGTTAGCCGCGCCAAGCAGCTGCCAGTGGACACCATCCGAGGAATGATATTTCCCAAATACGAACTCGTTCTCATAAGCTGTCACACCCGGATGATAATTCAGGTCACCCCATGAAATCTCGGGAAGTGTTGTTAAATCCGAGCCGCTCCACAACCTTCCATTCGGGTAGCCGACGAGCCAGCGATCTCCGCTCTTGGCAAAACATGAGAACCCCACGTTTTTTGGGGAGGCGGTCTTTTCGTGAACCCCCAGCCAGAGGCGTCCTCCGGTCACAGCCCCGATCGACGTCCCGGGATCCTCCAAGGCAAAGAACACAGCGCCATCCCGTTTCCCTTCGACGAAATGAGTGGCCGATTCAAGCCCGATGAGAGGGCTCAACGAGGGGGAAATTTGAATATCTGCGATCTTCATCAGCTTTGTATACTGGGACGAGTAACTTGCGCCGTCGAGCCTAGCAATCGACCTCACGTCAAATCCTGAGAAGTCGAGAATTTTATTCCAGCCACCTTGCAAACGAAGCATGACCGTCTGACGGCCATTGGGTTTCCAATATGAAATCGCGAGGCGGTCTTCATAGCGAAACATCTCGGAAGCCCTCATGAGATTGCTTGGATTTTCCGGGTCATCGAGAGCCGTCCAATTGATTCCGTCGGCAGAGTGAACCGCCTTATCTGTATAATCGCTATAGAATAGCGCCCACCACTCGCCGTCAAAGAACGTGAGTCCTGTCAACCGAGTGACCGTGACTGATGAGCCGTTTGCCAGATTGAGTCGAGGTTGAATTTTCTGCCATCCGGTGCTGGATTTGTAGCTCCATATTTCAGGCGCTGGATAGGAAGAATAACTGCTAAACACGCCCCCCGCTATCAATGCGGACCCATTTGAATCGCTTGCACCGGAACTCGCCACGTAATTGGGCGGCAGAGGCGTTGTAATCCAACTTTGTCCACCGTCCGAGGAACGCAGCCACTCGGTGGAGGTGAAGGCGTTTGCAGCATTTCCGTTCAGCGTGACATCGAGAATAGCCCCGGTGTCACATTGGTTCGGAGTTCGATTGACCCAGCCCTTCCATGGGGTCGTCACCACGTCCACTTGAAAGCTAGCCGTCGTCGAACCGGCAGGGTTGGTAGCGATCAACGAATAGGTCCCTGAGTCGGTGACTGCCGCCGAGGAAATAGAGAAGCTGAATGCTGTTGCATTCGGAATCGTCTGCCCGTTCTTCCTCCAAGCATAGGTCATGGTGCTTGCACTTCTGAAGGAAGCACCCAGTGCGACGGACTGGCCGACGGCCACAGAGCGGCGTGGTGTTTGCCCGATGAGCCGGGGCTTTTCAAAGCGAGGGGAAACGACCGCCGGATGGGATTGCAAGGTGGTCGTGGCACTGGTGACTGTGACATGATAGCTGCCGTAACTTTGCTCGGTCACGGGGCTTAGCTTCAGGGTCGGGTGGTTGGCGAAGGGAATGTTTAGTCCGTTTTTATACCATTGATAGGTCGGGTAGCTAGATGACGCGACTTGCACTCCGAGTTCGACCACTTCCCCAAGAAGAGTGGCCACGTCGACCGGGTGGGAAAGCATGGCAATGTCTTCGATACCAGTGAAGGCCACCGTGAACGGGCCCGCCGCTGCCGGAGTTTGAGGGATCGCCAAAATCGCGTAACTCTTATCCGCCTCGACGGGATACTGGCGCTGGATCAGAGCAAAATATTCGTAGAATTCCGGAAAACTAGGCTTGCCTGATTCCAGCGGCAGGACGAATACAAAGTGGTTGGCGGTAGCAGTGACGGAGGCGACGCCTGCGACTCCCGGTGTCCACTTCCACCACAGACTTCCTAGGGGAAGATAGGATTGATGGGGTTTCGAGGTTTCAAAGTTCTCGACGGTGGCACCGAGTGAGTTGCCGGAAATCGTCAGGGGCAGTCCTGCTACCGGAGACGCATCCCGCCAGTTATCATTCACCGGAGGCAGCTGCCATGATAACGTGAGTCCTTGACGGATCTGAACGGACGAATCGAGCATCCAGAAGAGCTTTTGTCCTGCGACAACCGCAATTTCAAGAGGGCGGATTCAAACTGCTAGCGAATATCTAGAGGAGGATTCGTTCCGTC
>JAYWDF010000590.1:0-13210 GCA_043779985.1 Akkermansiaceae bacterium
GGCAAAGCCAAAGCGCTTCGTCCGGTTGCGGAAAAGCTGATCACCCTCGCCAAGCGCGACGATCTGCACTCCCGCCGCCTGGCCATCGCTTTCCTTCGCCAGAAGGAGACCGTCCAAAAGCTTTTCTCCGAAACAGCACCTGCTTCGAAGGAACGTCAAGGAGGCTATTGCCGCATCACCAAGCTCGGCGCCCGCATGAGCGACTCCGCACCGATGGCAATCATCGAGTGGGTTGACCGTCCGGCGTCCGATGAAGAGGCACCGGTCGAAGAAGTCGCCGCCAAGGAAGTCGTCGAAGCTCCTGCTCCTAAGAAAGCAGCGAAGAAGAAGGCCTCCGAAGCGGTTGTCGAAGTCGCCGGAGAGTAATCTCTGCTGGAAATCATTCCTAAAGCCGCCTGCGCTCACCCGCAGGCGGCTTTTTTTACGCCAGATGACTCGTCCCGACCCTATAAACTCTCGCCGGTCCCCGGATTCCCGCTAAGACTCCCCGCCATGAGCGATTCCATTGCCGAGCTGACCGAGCAGATTCAAGCCTTCGTGGATGCCCGCGAGTGGCGCCAATTTCACAACGCGAAAGATCTAGCAGTGGCGATCGCCGCGGAAGCCGGCGAGCTCATGCAGCATTTCGTCTGGCAGCAGGAAGACCAAATTGAAAAGCGCTTGGAAAAGAACCGTGAGGAAATCGCCTCCGAAATCGCGGATGTCGCCATCCTGCTATTTGAATTCGCCGACAACCTCGGCATGAATCTCGGCGAGGTCATGCAGGCGAAAATCGCGCGCAATGACGTCCGCTATCCGGTCGAGAAATCCCGCGGCAACAACCTGAAATATTCCGAACTGTGAGCGAAGAAACCCCACGCCCACCGCGGCGCAAGCGCTACAGCGGTAAAAATCCCCGGCGCTTCGAGGATAAGTACAAGGAGCATGATCCCGCGCGCTACGGCGAGACGGTGGCCAAGGTGATCGCCTCCGGCAAGACCCCGGCCGGATCGCACATTCCGATCCTGGTCGACGAATGCCTCGACGCGCTGCAGTTGCAGTCCGGCATGACCGGCGTAGACGCGACCATCGGTTACGGCGGTCATGGTGCGAGGATTTTGGAACAAATCGGCCCTGATGGAAAACTCATCGGCATGGACGTGGATCCCCTGGAACTCCCGAAAACCGAAGCCCGCCTGCGCGCCTTGGGCTACGGCGAGGATCGCTTCCAAGCCATCCGCTCGAACTATGCCGGCATCGCCAAGGCTCTCGCCGAGTGTGGCGCCGGAGAGGTCGACTTCGTCTTTGCCGACCTCGGCTGCTCGTCGATGCAATTCGACGACCCCTCCCGCGGCTTCAGTTTCAAAGCCGCCGGGCCGCTCGACATGCGGATGAACCCGGACCGGGGGCTATCAGCTGCCGATTGGTTGGCCAAGGTCAGCGCGGAAAAGCTCGAAATCGCCCTGCACGCCCATGCGGACGAACCGCGGTCCGAGACCATCGCGCTTGCCTTGGCCGGAAACACCTACCCGAACACCCTCGCTCTCGCCCAAGCCGTCCGCGAATCCATCCGGGTGAGCGATGAGGACGAGCGGGAACTGACCGTGAGACGGGTATTCCAGGCAGTTAGGATCGCTGTCAACGAGGAGTTCACCGCGCTCGATGCCTTCTTGCGGGTCCTGCCGAAGTGCCTGAAATCCGGCGGTCGGGCTGCAATCCTCACCTTCCACTCGGGCGAAGACCGCCGGGTGAAACAAGTGATGAAAGCCGGCATCCGGGACGGCCTGTTTTCCGAAATGAGCGAGGGCACGATCACCGCCGGTCCCGAGGAGCGGCGGATGAACCCCCGCAGCAGTGCCGCCAAGCTCCGCTGGGTGACCCGCGCGTAGTGGCGCTTGAAAAGCGCGGATTCTTGGTTAATCAAAACGCCGACCGTTTGCTCCGACTCTCGTCCCGTTCCATGCTCGCCCGCATATCCATCCTGTCGTTGGTCTTCATCGCCTCCCTTTTCGCCCGGGAGGGAGACCGGAAGGGCGGGCGCATGGCACCTGTCGTTCCCGAGAATTTAATTCCTCCAAGCCCGGTTCTGTCGGTCGACGAGGCGCTCAAGTCCTTCCGTCTGGCTCCCGGATTCGTGATCGAAGCCGTCGCCGCCGAACCATTAGTTGAGAAACCGGTATGCCTCGATTTCGATACCGTCGGCCGGATGTGGGTTTGTGAAATGCGGGGCTACATGCCCGACATCGACGGCAGCGGTGAGGCCGTTCCCGAAGGACGGATCGTCATCCTGGAGGACTCCGACCAGGACGGGAAAATCGACAAACGCACCGTCTTCCTCGACAAGCTCCTGCTACCCCGTGCGATTGCGGTTTTCACCGATGGCGTGCTGTTCATGGATGAACACCGCTTGTGCTGGATCAAACGCAAAGGGGATCTTGCCGACGGGGAGCCGCAGCGGATCGATACGAAAATCGTCGACGTGGGCAATGTGGAGCACAAACCAAACGGCCTGCTCGCCAATCTGGACAACCGCTATTATCTTGCGAAATCGGACAAGCGCCTCCACCGCGTCGGCGGGGGGTGGGAGCTCGAGACCACGCAGTTTCGCGGCCAATGGGGAATCGCCCGTGACGACTACGGCCGGCTCTATCATAATAACAATTCCACCCTGCTGTTTGGCGATCTCCTGGTGCCCAACCTCCTTCAGGGAAACCCGGGGGTGAAAATGAAAGTCACTGACTTCACCCAGCTCGGCACGAACCGCGTGTGGCCGGTCCGCGTCACCCCGGCAGTCAACCGCGCCTACATGTCGAAGGCGAACGGCTTTGGCAGCGACACCCTGGATCCGGAAACCCACAAGCTCATCAGCGCCACCTCCGCGGCGGGCATGGCGATTTACCGCGGTACGGATTTCCCCAAAGAATGGTATGGCACGGCATTCACTACGGAACCGGTTTCCAATCTAATCAAAGCGATTCACATCGAAGAAGCCAGCGCGGTGATGAAGGGCACGCACCCCCTTGGCGAAAGTGAGTTCCTCGCATCGACCGACGAGCGCTTCCGTCCGGTCAATGCCTACAACGCTCCGGATGGCTCACTCTACATCGTGGACATGTATCACGGCATCATTCAACACAAGACCTACATGACCCGCTATCTGAGAGATCAGACGCTGAGCCGTGGTTTGGATGCTCCGGGCTTCGGCCAGGGGCGGATCTATCGAATTCGCAGCACTTCGGGTAAATTGGAGACCCTGAAAAACCTCGCGGCACTCCAGGGTCTCGATTTGGTGAAGGTCCTCATGCACCCGAATGTCTGGCAGCGGGAAACCGCCCAGAGGCTCCTCGTCGAGCGGAAGGACAGCGCCACGATTCCCTATCTCGCCAAGCTGACAGCCGGCGGATCCGCGCTGGCACGGATCCACGCCATCTGGACGCTCGAAGGCATGGGCGCGCTGGCCGCCGAGCACCTCGTTCCGGCGATTCAGAGCAGCGACGCAAAGCTCCAGTCCTCCGCGTTGTGGGCCAGCACGCGCTTGACTCGTGCGGAACTCAACAAGCTCGAACCTGTTCTAGTTAACGCAACTCCGGCAGCCATTGAAGTAGCACCCTACCTCGCGCGCGCCCTCGGCCCCTTGGGGACTCCCAAGGCCTTTGCCCGCCTCGCCGGGCTCATTGATAGCCAGGGGAAAACCCCGTTTGTCCGCGAGGCGGCGGTTTCCGGCTTGGACCAGCATGAGATCGAGTTCCGCGACGCCTGGATGAAGGACTCTAAAGACAAGACGCTGTTAGCATGGCTGGAGCAGGGAAGCAAGGGGGGCGGCTCCGACGCTCCGCTGACTTCGTCCTTGAAAGGCTCGGCGCTCGCTTCCTATGAGCGCGGCAGAACGATGTTTCACGGCGAGGCGGCCTGCTTCGGATGTCACAGCGCCGACGGGGCCGGAATGCCCAACCTCGGCCCGCCGCTCGACGATTCGCAATGGGTGACGGGCAATCCGGACACTTTGATCAAGATACTCCTGCATGGCATGACCGGACCCGTCAGCGTCGACGGTGCCATTTACAATCCCGCTGCCGACATGCCCGGGCTGAGCATGAATCCCGCCATGACCGACCAATCGCTCGCCGACCTCGCGACCTACATCCGCAACGAGTGGTCAAATCAAGCCAAGCCCGTTCCCGTGTCTCTCGTCAAGCGCCAGCGCGAACTAACCAAGGACCGCACCGGTCGCGCGTGGACGGCCAAGGAACTGACGAGATAGATCCGGAAATCCGCTCAGGACTCAAACCTTGCGAAAATGCTGTTTCGAACGAAATGACCTGATAAAACCAGCGCGAACCGCGAAACCCATCGCTTTGAAAGCCCTACTTCAACTCACTGATATTCGGAAATCCTTCGGTGCCGTCCGCGCCTTGAAGGGGGTCTCCTTCGAGCTACGGCCGGGCGAGGTGCATGCCTTGCTAGGCGAAAACGGCGCGGGCAAGTCCACGCTCATTAAAGTCATCACCGGTGCCCATCAGCCCGACGGAGGCAAGCTGGTGGTGGCGGGCGAAGCAGTCTCCCATCTGACGCCTGCGAAGGCCCGCGAACTGGGTATCGCCTGCATTTACCAGCAGCCCGCACTTTTTCCCGACTTGACGGTGGCGGAAAACATCGGACTTCGTTTGAAGCAATCCGGCGTTTTCAGCCGCGTCGCCTGGACCCGCCAGCGCAGCCGCGCGGTCGAACTTCTCCAGCGCATCGGTGCGGAGCTTTCGCCCGATGCCGAGGTGCGCTCGCTCTCGATGCCGGAGCAGCAGTTAGTGGAAATCGCCTGCGCGCTGGGCTCCGGCGCACGCATCGTGGTGATGGATGAACCGACGGCTTCGCTCACCCAGAAGGAGCAACACCTGCTCTTCAAGGTCGTCCGCGACCTGCGGCAGAGCGGGGTGGGGGTGGTATACATTTCGCACCGCCTTGAGGAGATTTTCGCGCTGGCTGACCGGGTGACCGTCTTGCGCGATGGCGAGAGCGTCGGCACCAATCCGGTCGATCACTTGACCGAATCGCAAATGATCCAACTCATGGTCGGGCGTGAGGTGTCATCGATCTATCCGCCCGCCGAGGGCGCGCTTGGCGAGGTGGTCCTGGCCTTGAGAAATCTCGGCTGCTCCGCCAGTGGTGTGAGCGGAGTGACGCTGGAGCTGAGGGCCGGTGAGATCGTCGGCATGGCCGGCTTGGTCGGCGCAGGGCGCACGGAACTGGCCCGCATCCTCTTCGGCATCACTCCGGCCGATTCCGGAGAAATCGTTTTGCATGGTGCTCGGATCGACATCGGCAGCCCGCGCGAGGCGATCTCCCGCGGCATCGCTTATGTGCCCGAAGATCGTCGTCGCCACGGTGTGATTCTTGAAATGCCGATTTCGCAGAACATGACGATGGCGATTCATCCGTCGTTGTTTCCGGGCGGCTGGCTGAGACTCGATGCCGAGGCGTTGTTAGCCCGTGAATTCATCCGCGATCTTGGCATTAAAACAAGCGGCGCGGAAGCCCCCGGCGGCAGCTTGAGCGGTGGGAATCAGCAGAAAGTCAGCGTCGCCCGCTGGCTGGCGACGAAACCGAAATTACTCATCCTCGACGAACCGACCCAAGGCGTGGACGTCGGGGCGAAAAGTGAAATTCACAAGATCATCCGCGCGCTCGCCAAGGAAGGTCTCGCGGTGCTCATGATTTCCAGCGACCTGCCGGAAGTTCTAGGCATGAGCGACCGCATCGCCGTGATGCGCGGCGGGAAGCTGGCGGAAATCATCGATCGTGCCGAGGCGGACGCCCACTCGGTCATGGCGGCAGCCCTTGGAAACAACACCAGTGACGCGGCATAAATGAACAAGTATTCCCGTGAAATCACTGTGGCCGCCGCGCTTGGCTTGTTGATGTTAGCCCTTGCGGTTTTCGCACCGCACTTTTTCCAAGCGCAGCCGTTCATCTCGCGTCTGACCTCACAGATGCCCGCGCTGGTCGCGGCGATCGGCATCGCGCTGATCATCATTTCCCGGCAGATCGATATTTCGATCGGCTCGCAGTTCAGCATGTGCGCGATCATCGCCGGGGTGACGGCGGCGTCCGGCCTGCCCTTGGGTGTGGCGGTCGGTGCCGCGCTGGGTGCGGGGGTGCTGATGGGCGCATTGAACGGGGTGTTGGTGGCCTACCTCGGGCTGCCCAGCATCGTGGTGACACTCGCGACGATGGTCACCTGGCAGGAGGCGCTGCGCCTCTGGCAGCAAGGACGCCTGCTCACGCTTCCGGCAGGGATTCAGTGGTTCGGCCTGAGCCAAGCAGCCGGGCAGGCCGTGGTGATTTTCCTCGCGCTGGCCCTCCTCGCTGCTGCGGCGTGGGCGATGAAAAATCTATCGGTCGGACGCGGCATTTATGCCACGGGCAGTGATTCCGAGGCCGCGCGGCTAGCGGGCATCGACCCCAGGCGCACCACCTTCGGCGTGTTCGTGTTGATGGGCCTGCTGGCAGGACTGGCCGCCGTCTTGAACCTCGTCCAGTCGCCGCAGGTGCAGCCGAATTGCGGTGACGGCCTCGAACTCAAAACCATCGCCGCCGCCGTGGTCGGCGGGGTGGCGATCCGTGGCGGGCGAGGGACATTGATCGGAGTTTTGTTGGGAATGCTTTTGCTCGCAAATGTGAACCCGGCGCTCACCCATTTCCACCAGCCGCCCTATTGGGAAAAGGCCATTCAAGGTTTGGTCATCCTCCTCGCCGTGATGGCGGACGGTCTGCGCAAGCGCGGGAACGCCACTAACTGATCACCGCCATGCCCTCTTCTCTCAAATCCCTAGTCGCCCGTCATGAGATGGTCTTGCTGATCGTGATCGTGCTTGAAATCCTCCTGTTCAACTCGCTCGGCCAGCGTTTTCTCACCGCGGGAAACATCTCGAATACCTTTCGCCACTCGGTGGAAATCGGCCTGCTCGCCCTTGCCATGACGCCGGTGATTCTCACCGGAGGGATCGATCTATCCGTCGGCTCGATGATCGGGCTGTGCTCGGTTCTGTTCGGGATGATGGTGAATACCCTCGGCCTCGATCCGTGGCTTGCAGGGCTTGCGGCCATCGCCTGCGGCGCATTCGGCGGCGGCTTGAACGCGGTGCTGATCACGCGGTTGAATCTGCCGCCACTCATCGTCACACTCGGGACCTTTTCGCTGTTCCGCGGTCTGGCCGAGGCATTCACCAAGGGCTCGGTGGCCTACTCGCGGTTTTCAGCGTCCTTCCTCGCATTAGGAAATTCCGATACCGCGGGGATCCCCACTCAGATTTGGGTGTTTCTCGCCGTCGCAGCAGGGATCTGGCTGCTGGTGCATCAAACGACGTTCGGCCGCTCGTTCCGGGCGATCGGATTTTCCGCAGAGGGCGCGCGCTACGCCGGCATCCCCGTCGCTCGTAATACCAGTCTCGCCTACATCATCGCCGGCGCGGTGGCCGGACTGGCGGCGGTTATTTTGGTCGCGCGTTTGGGGGAAGCCCGGGCGAACGCGGGGATCGGTTACGAATTGCTCGCCATCACGGCGGTCGTCCTCGGAGGCGTCAGTATTTTCGGTGGTTCTGGCACGGTGGCTGGCACCTTGTTGGGCTGGGTGTCGTTGGCGATCCTGAACAACGGCCTCACCCGGATTTCCGAATACCGGATCCTCGACCACCCCATTGCCAGCGTCGCGCGCGAGCTTTCCGGAATGCTGACCGGCTTTTTGTTGATCGCCGCGCTCGCTCTCGGAACCGCGATGAAAACGCTCGCCGTCCGCCGCTCCCTCAAGCAGTCTCTCGCCGCAATCCCGTCAAACCCACCAAATTCATGAAACGTAAATCCTTCGTCGCCGCCTTGGCCCTCATCGCCGCGCTTCCCTTCATTTCCTGCAGCAAATCCAAATCAGACGGCAAGCTCACCATCGCCTTCCTTCCCAAGAGCAAGGGCAACCAATACTTCGTCACCTGTGAAAAAGGCGCCCGCGCCGCCGCCGCCGAGCTCAATGCCGCGCTGAAATTCGACGGCCCGACCAACCCCGATCCCGCGAAGCAAAACGAAATTGTGGAGAACTGGATCACCGACGGGGTGAACGTCATCGTCGCAGCCTGCGAAAACAAAGACTCGATTTCCACGGCGCTGAGGAAAGCCCAGGCAGCCGGCATCAAGGTCGTCACCTACGATGCCGACGCCCAACCCGACGCGCGCTCGTTTTTCGTCAACCAGGCCACCGCCCAGGCCATCGGCGAGCAGTTGATGGACTCCGCCGCCTCCCTCACCGGCAGCGATGGCGAGTTCGCCATCATCACCGGCAGTCTCACCTCGTCCAACATGAACGAGTGGATCAAGGGCATCAAGGAGCGGCAGGCGAAGTACCCGAACATGAAGCTCGTCGACATCAAGCCCTGCGATGACCAGAAGGACAAGGCCCAGCAGGAAGCCACCAACTTGCTCAGCGCCTATCCGAATCTCAAGGCCATCATCGCCGCCAGTTCACTCGCTGTTCCCGGCGCGGCGGAAGCCGTCAAACAAGCTGGCAAAACCGGCACCGTGAAAGTCCTCGGCCTCGGCCTGCCCAGCGAGAACCGCGCCTACGTCAAAGAGGGCGTCACCCAAGCTGTGATCCTCTGGAAAGTCGAAGACCTCGGCTACCTCGCCGTCATGGCCGGCGCCGCCGTCGCCAAGGGCGAACTCGCACCCGGTGCCACCGAGTTCAGCGCCGGCAAGCTCGGGAAAATGCCGGTCTCCGGCGACAACATCATTCTCGGTAAGCCCTTCGTCTTCACCAAGGAGAACATCGACCAGTTCGATTTCTAATTGATGGCCGGTCGAGGAATTGACTGCGCCGATGACATTCTGCCGGAACTTTCGACCGCAAACGCGGCTCGGGCGAAGCACGATGCCGTAAGCTGCTGGAATTCACAACAAGTGAATGGCACTGAGACGTAGGACTGCCTTGCTGGCACATCCTCAATTCATCGCAACTCCAAGCTCTTGGAGCTTACAAGCGGCTGCATTAGGAGGCCGGTGAGGGTTTCGGGAATTACTTTTGGCGAACGGTCGATGGTTCGGTGCGGTGGCTCGTGGACCGCGAGAAGATGGCGTAAACGGCGGGCACGACGAAGAGCGTCAGCAGGCCTGAGAAAATCAAGCCGCCGACTACGGCGATTCCTAACGATTGGCGTGAGCCGCCGGACGCGCCGAGCGAGAGGGCGATGGGCAGGATGCCGAAGATGGTTGCGAGACTCGTCATCAGGATCGGCCGGAAACGCGAAAGTGACGCTTCTAACACTGCCTCGGTTTTCGAGAGGCCGGCTTCTTTGCGCTGGTTGGCGAACTCGACGATGAGAATGCCGTTCTTGGTGACGATGCCGATGAGCATGATGATGCCGATCTCGCTGAAGACGTTGAGCGTCTGGTGGGTAAGATGCAGGGAAAGCAGTGCGCCTGCGACGGAGAGGGGGACCGTCAGGATGATGATGAAGGGATCCCGGAAGCTCTCGAACTGTGCGGCGAGCACCAGATAGATGATCACCAGCGCGAGCAGGAAGGCGAACAATAACGAGGAGGAGCTCTCCGCGAAATCACGTGACTGGCCCGCCAGGGTGGTGCGGAAATTATCCGGCAGCACCTTCTTTGCGACCCGGTCGAGCTCGGCGATGCCATCGCCCAAGGTGTAGCCCGGCGCGGGCGTTCCTTGGATCGTTGCGGAGACGGCGCGGTTGAAACGGAAGATCGCCGCCGGGCTGGCGGATTCGGTGAAGTCTACCAGATTGTCCAAGGATACCATTCTCCCCGTCGCGGTTTTGATGAAGAGTTTTTTCAAATCATCCGGGTCGTTCCGATCCTGGCGGCGCATTTGGGCGATGACTTGGTATTGCTTCCCGTTTTTGAGAAAATAGCCGAAACGTCTGCCTGAAAAGGCGAACTCGACCGTCCTGCCGATTTCCTCGACGGAGATTCCCAATTCCGCAGCCTTCTTGCGATTGATCGAAATGATCCCTTCCGGACGATTCACTTTCAGGTTGGTGTCGAGCTGACTGATGATCCGACTGTTACCAGCTTCTGCTAGAAACTCCGGCAAGACCTTCACCAGCGCCTCGAAGTTCGGTGCTTGGAGGACGTAGGACAGCGGCTGCCCGCTCTTTCGGTCGCCAATGGTGGGCGGCTGGGAGACGAAGGCCCGCACGCCGGTGAAGTCCTGGAGTTCTTCGGCGAGTTGCCCGGCGATTTGCGCTTGGGAGCGTGTCCGTTGGTCCGGAGTGTTGAGATAGATATTCTGGGTTGCGGCATTGGCCTCGGAGCCGCCACCGCCACCGAGGATGGAGAAGGAGCGGAAGCGCTCAGGCACGGAATCGTCCACGTGAATTGCGATCTTATCGATCCAGCTCTCCATATACTCGACGCTTGATCCCTCGGGTGCGGTCACGGCGACGCGGATGTTTTCCCGGTCTTCGAGCGGCGCGAGTTCGCGGGGGAGCTCGCGGATCAGCCAGGCGATCAGCGCGCCGTTGACGAGCAGAATCGGCAGCGTCAGCCAGCGCCAGCGGAGGAACGGTGCGAGACTTGCCCGGTAACCGGCGGTGATCATGCGGAAAAAGGGCTCGGTCGAGCGATAGAAGAAATTGGGCCGGGCACCATGCTTTTTCAGCAGGAAGCGGCACATCATCGGCGAGAGCGTGAGCGCGACAAAGGCGGAAATGAGCACGCAGCCCGCCAGGGTGATGCCGAACTCACGGAACAGGCGACCGGTGAGTCCTGATAGAAAAATGAGCGGAAGGAACACCGCCGCCAGTGCGAAGGTGGTGGAGATCACCGCGAAATAGATTTCCCGGGAGCCGGTGAGTGCTGCTTCGAGCGGGGGCATGCCTGCCTCGATCTTCGAGTAGATGTTTTCCAACACCACGATCGCGTCATCGCAGACCAAGCCGATCGATAGGACAATGGCCACCAGCGTGAGCACGTTGATCGAGTAGCCGGCCACATACATGACGAAGAATCCGGAAATGATACTCACCGGGATGGCGATGACCGGAATGATCGTCGAGCGCCAGTCGCGCAGGAATAGGAAAATGATCAGCGCGACCAGCCCGAAGGCGATCACGAGGGTCTCCTCGACCTCCGCCACCGAGCGGCGGACGAAGCGGGTAAAGTCATAGCCGATCTCCACGGAGACATCCGGCGGCACTTCCTTTTTCACTTGTTGCAGGCGTTTGTTGAACTCGTCCGCGATGGCGATGGCGTTTGTGTTAGGCTGAGGGATGATCGCCACACCGATTCGGTAAAGCCGGTCGCTTTTGAAGCCGCTTCGTTGGTTCTCGGCACCGAGCTCGGCGTTTCCGATGTCTCTGAACAGGATCTGGCGCCCGTTTTCCTGTTTGATGATGAGATTTTCGAATTCCTCCGGGGTGGAAAGCCGGCCGAGCGTGCGCAGAGACAGTTCGTTGTTCGCTCCTTCAATCCGGCCGCTGGGAAGATCGATGTTTTGGGAGTTGAGAGCGGCTTGGACATCGGCCGGAGTGACGCCGTGCACGGCGAGTTTCACGGGATCCATCCACAGCCGCATGGCGTAACGTTGCTCGCCGAAAATCCGCACCGACGAGACCCCGGGAATGGTCTCCATCCTTTCGCGCACGATGCGGTCTGCGATGTCGCTGACGTCCAGGGTGCTGCGCTTGTCGCTGCTCAGAGAGAGGAAGAGGATGGGCGATGAATCTGCGTCCGCCTTTTCCACCACCGGCGGATTGGCATCGACAGGCAGGCTGCGGGCGGCGCGGGCGACTCGGTCCCGGACGTCGTTCGCCGCGGTATCGAGATCTGAATCCAGAGTGAATTCTATGGTGATTGTGCTGCGTTCCTGACGGGATTCGGAGCTGAGCGTGCGGATACCGGCGATGCCGTTGATGACCTGCTCAAGCGGCTCGGTGATTTGCGAGGCGATGACATCCGGATTGGCTCCCGGGTAGTTGGTAGAGACTGTCACGATCGGCGGATCCACCGCCGGATACTCGCGGATGCCGAGGAAATGAAATCCGGTGACGCCGAACAGCACGAGAATCAACGACATCACGATCGCGAGGACCGGGCGGCGGATGCTGATATCAGAAAGACTCATGGGTTTTTGGCCGCAGTGACTTCCACACCCGGGCGGATGCGCAGCAGGTTGGTAGTTGCCACCACATCGCCCTCGTTGAGTCCACGCAGGATCTGCACTTCCTCATCGGTGCGCAGGCCGATTTCCACGGGTTGTAGCTTTGCCTTGCCCTCGGTAATCAGATAGACTCCCTGGCCACGCGCCGAGGGGACGATTGCCTGGCTCGGCACGAGAAAGCCATGGCCCAGTCCGTCCAAGGTCAGCGTCACCTCGGCGAATCCGCCAGGGAGGAGTCCTTTCGGCGCGGAGCAGAGTCCCCTGACTAACAAGCTTCGGGTGGCGGCATCGATCGCCGGCTCAAGCACGCTCACCGCGCCTTCGAACACCCGGGCGCTGCCGGCCACGGTGAAGGTGAATTTCAGCCCGCTCTTCACTTCGCCCGAGTAGCGCTCCGGCAAGGGGAAATCCACCTTGATTTGTGAGACGTCCTGGAGCGTGATCAGAGGCGTCGTGGGCGTGACGAATGCGCCTTCGCTCACTTGGCGGACGCCGACGCGGCCGGCAAACGGCGCGCGGATTTCGGTTTTGGAAATCTGGACCGCCTTGGTATTTCTCTGCGCCTCGAGGATGTTCAGGGCTGCGGTGGAACTGTCGAATTCCTGCTGACTGATCGCTTTGCTAGGGAGGAGGTTGTTCACTCGATCCTTGTTGGCGTTCGCCAGTTTCACGCGGGCGTCGATTTCCCCGAGCTCGGCGAGGAGATCGCTGTCGTCGAGTTTGAAAAGCAAATCGCCGGCCGCGACCTCCGAGCCTTCCTTGACTTGGACTTTGACCAAGCGGCGCGAGAGTTCGGAGACGAGAGTGACGGATTCATTCGCCCGCAAGGTACCGACCGTGGCGAGTGTCTGGGCGAAGGGCTGGGGCTTGACGGTGTAAACCTCCGCGACGAGGGCGGTGGCTTTCGGGCCACTCTGGGCGGCGAGGGCGGTGACTCCCCATGGCAGGGCAAGGAGGTATAGCAGTCTGAGTGAAATCATGTGCGGCCTGAGCGGAGATGTGGAAACGAGTTTACGCAGGATGAAGCGCGGATTGGTCACGGAAACCCAAGACGCTTTTCCCGCGCTCAGG
>JAYWDF010000591.1:0-1556 GCA_043779985.1 Akkermansiaceae bacterium
AGGCCACCCGCAGCGGCGGGCGCGTCTTTGACGTCGATCTCGATTTTCACCGTCCCGATGTCGGGCAGCGGATCGAGGATCGCGTGGCAATCTTGGAAAATTTTCTCCGGCACTTTCGGGTCGCGGGTCGCGATTTCGAGATGGACCGTGACGAGCCCGGGCTCGCATTTGACGTCCTTGACGAGGCCGAAGGAAATGATGTCCCGGGAAAAACCGGGGTAACGGACTTGGCGGAGGGCTTCGCGGATGAAATCAGGACTCATGGGCGGCGGGATTCTCACTCAATCGGAGTTGGGGGCAACACGTTTGTCGGAAATGTGGCGACTATCGAAGCCTTGTGATTCCAAGCGTGAAAATTTTACTCACGACAAAGGCGGAGCTTTGAGGATCCGGGCACCCTCTTCGCTGCCGAGCAGCTCCGACGCACCCATGCCCGTAACAAGCCAACGGCAAGGAGAAACACCACTTTTTGTCCTTTCCGCCAAAGCCTTGATTGTTAGTGTGGCGATGCGAAATGCCGAATTCCTCCTCCCAAACCTTCCTCCGCGAGTTCGACAAAAAGCTCTGGACCGCCGCCGACAAGAAAGGGGCACAGGCATCTTGCCTGTTTCTTCAGGATGTAAAAGGCACAGGCAAGATGCCTGTGCTCTCACCTCCACCGGCAAGCTCATCGACGACGCGCTGGAGGCGGTGGAGGCGGTGGAGAAGGAGGCAAGGAACGGCAATCTCCGAATCGCGTCTTCGTCATCCCAAGCACGGGCGATTCGGAATGGGAGCACCGCGGACATGGCCGAAGGCAAATCGCCCCTCCCGAACCACTCGGGACTCATCGACCTCATCGACCTCATCGACCTCATCGCCACCATCCAGTTCCCCATTCACCACGGAACTTGTCCCGGCATAGTGAAACGACGCCGGACGCCCAAGTCCATCGTCAGCCTCATCGTGGAAATGATCGAGCCCTATCAGAAAGGGGCACAGGCGTCTTGCCTGTCTCTTCGAGGAAACCGCAATCCCACGGCCAAGATGGCTGTGCCCCTTTGCGGGCAGGACCAATGGGCGTGGGGCACCCATTTGAGACGTGCACAGCACGCCCGCAGGGAGAGGCTGCGGCGGAGGCAACCGAATCAAAGCAATCCCACCACCTGGCGGCTGGTGGCGATGAACATGGCCATCCGCGGCATCGACTTCGACTTCGGCAAGGAACCGGCCGACACCTTCACCCGCGACCAGCACCCGGACCTCCGCGCGGACTTCGTCATGGCCAACCCGCCCTTCAACATCAAGGAATGGTGGGACGGCACGTTGGAGGGCGACGCCCGCTGGAAGTATGGCACGCCGCCGCAGGGGAATGCCAACTTCGCCTGGGTCCAGCACATGCTCCACCACCTCGCGCCGAATGGCTGGGAGGTAGCTGTCCTCAGTGCCTAAATTTGGCCTAACGATCAGGACCGCTGCGAGTATAAATACGTAGTCCAGCTCCGTTGCTGACATCTTTGACGACTAGTAGCCTGACTACGTGTTGGCGAAAAAACTAGGACGTCAAATTGCAACGC
>JAYWDF010000592.1:0-4850 GCA_043779985.1 Akkermansiaceae bacterium
ATCGATTCTCCATCGGTTGCGGGTTTCATCTAAAACGGGTTCGATTTTTGATTTTTTAGCCATGACATTCTGGGTTGAATTGTTCCCATTGTTCCCAAAATTGCGGAAAATGCAAGCTAAATGGTAAAAATGACAAAAATACGGGCATTAAGTATCAATAAGTTATCGTGCCCCTAATTCTCTAAGGATCTAGTAGGGAAACCTGTGGAGGTTCGAGTCCTCTTTCGAGCACTTTCCGTTGATTGTGTGGAACTTAGGAGCCCGGCTAACGCCGGGCTTTTCTGTTGGGCGGTCGGGGCGCGGATCTATTATGCGCGTATTCTCCGGGCTAATTCAGATTGCTGCGGGGTTAATCCAACTCCCGCCAGATTTGTCACCCCACTGGGCAAATGGAATAGCTCGTGTGGACCTGTCGGAAGCTTGCCCCTTCCATCAACTAAGGGCGGAAACGCAGTGGCGTAACGGGCGGGTGGTGAGGACATTTCCCGGTCGAATCGCGGGCGGCCTCTCCGGGCGGGACGGCTGTCATGGAAAGTGATCGGAACATCGAAGAATGGATTCATCTGCCATGAATCGAGGGGATTTTTTTCTCAGTCATTCTGCGGCAGAATTGACGCTGAGACGGAGTAGGGATTCACGTGATTCGAAAAAACCTCTTCATCGCCGCATCGTTTTTGGGAACGATGGTTTCCTTGCTGGCTACCGAACCTTCCGCCAAACCCAATATCGTGTTCATCATGGCGGATGATGCGGGCATTGGTGATTTTTCCGCCTATGGCTGTCGATATGGACTCACTCCTCATATCGACCGGTTGGCGCAGGAAGGAATGCGGTTCACTCGTGCCTACAGCGGGAGCGCGGTTTGCGCGCCCACGCGCTGCGTGCTGATGACAGGCCTGCATACGGGGCACGGACTTCGGCGTGCGAACGACAGCCGGGACGGTCAGATTTTCCTGCCACCGGACCAAGTGACGGCCGCGAGCTTGTTACACGGCGCGGGCTATGCGACCGGTGGATTCGGGAAATGGGGCCTGGGTAACCCCGGTTCCACGGGCGTGCCGGAGAAGCAGGGCTTCGATTTGTTTTACGGCTACTATGATCAAACGCACGCGCATGATTATTACACTCCCCACCTGATTCGGAACAGTGTGGAGGAGGCGATCCCGGGCAACGCGGGCGAGGGCGGGAAAACCTATTCGCACACGCTCATCGCCGCCGAGACCCTCAAGTTCATCGAGGATCACAAGGATGGACCGTTTTTCTGTTATGCCGCGTGGACCCTTCCTCACGCGAAATACGTGATTCCTTCCGATGCATCCTACTCGAACAAGCCCTGGCCGGAAATGGTAAAAAACTACGCAGCCATGGTCGCACTCATGGATCAGGACGTCGGGCGGGTGCTACAAAAACTCAAAGACCTCGGATTGGATGAGAATACCCTGGTGATTTTCACCTCGGACAACGGTGCCAACCAGGAATTCACCGCGCCGCTCGGGAGCACTGGCGGCCTGCGAGGCTACAAGCGGCTGCTCTATGAAGGGGGCATCCGAGCCCCCTTCATCGCCCGCTGGCCGGGCCGAATCAAAGCTGGCACCACCAGCGACCTGCTCACCTCCCATGTGGACTTCCTCGCAACTGCGGCCGACCTCGCCGGGGTCCACGTGGCGGGAAAAAGCGACGGTATTTCCATCCTTCCGACACTCCTTGGTAAAGCCCAGACGGTGAAACACGACTTCCTCTACTTTGAGATTTACGAGCCGTTTTTCCAACAGGCGGTGACAACGGGCGACTGGAAAGGTTACCGTCTCGGCACCGAGGCTCCACTCGCCCTGTTCGATCTGAAGTCCGATCCTGCCGAAAGTAACGACGTCTCTAGCAAGCACCCGGACTTCGTCATGCGCATGCAACAGATCCTGGCGCGTGAACATACTCCTTCGCCCCACTGGGACGCCCCCGCCCAGCCGAAGGAAGGCCCTTCTAAAATACCAGGTGCCAAGAATCCATGACAAAAAATAACTCAGTGAATCTCATCGTTACATCACTTCTATCATTCGTCGCCCTCCAAACCACCCTGCTGCCGGCAGCTCCGCCCGCGAAGGTGAAACCCAACATCGTCTTCGTCCTGACCGACGATCTCGGCTGGTCCGACCTCGCCTGCTACGGTAGCAAGTTCTATGAAACGCCCAACATCGACCGGTTGGCACTCGAGGGAATGCGATTCACCGACGCCTATGCGGCCTGTACGGTCTGCTCACCCACTCGCGCGGCCATCCTGACGGGGCAATATCCCGCCCGGCTGCACATCACCGACTGGATTCCCGGCCATGTGCGAAAAGACGTGAAGCTGACCGTACCGGATTGGACGATGCAGCTTTCACCCGGGATTCCCAACCTTGCTACGCTCCTCAAATCCGCGGGATACGCCACGGCCAGCATCGGCAAATGGCACCTCGGACCTGAAGCATGCTGGCCGGAAAAACAAGGGTTCGACATCAACGTCGCGGGCTGTGAGCGCGGCCAACCACCAAGTTATTTCTCACCCTATCAGATTCCGACACTCACTGACGGACCTAAGGATGAATTTCTCAGCGACCGGCTCACGGCGGAGGCGGAGAAGTTCATCGAACAAAACAAGGACCGACCGTTCTTCCTCTACCTGCCGCATTATGCTGTGCACACCCCGATCATGGCCAAGCCGGAAGTGTTGGCGAAATATCAAGCCAAGGCGAAGCCGGATGCAGCGCAAAAGAATGCCGCCTACGCTGGCTTGATCGAGAGCGTGGACGACAGCGTCGGGCGCTTGGTGGCAAAACTCGAGCAGCTCCACCTCAGCGAACGGACGATCTTCATTTTCACCTCGGACAATGGGGCTCTCAAAAATATCAGTTCCAGTGAGCCATTGCGCGAGGGCAAGGGTTCGGCTTATGAGGGCGGCGTGCGCGTGCCTCTCATCATCAAATGGCCCGGCGTCACCCAGGCAGGCGGCATAAGCCATGCACCGGTCATCAGCACCGATCACTATCCCACCCTTTTGGCCGCAGCCGGCGTTACCGTCCCGGCATCAACTCCGCTCGACGGGGTTGACCTCGCTCCCGTGCTTCACCAGTCCGGCCCGCTCAATCGTGAGGCGATTTATTGGCACTACCCGCATTATCACCCCGGCGGAGCCACGCCTTATGGCGCGATTCGCGTGGGGGATCTGCGGTTGGTTGAGTTTTTCGAAGACGACCGCATCGAACTTTACGATCTCAAAGCCGACATCGGTGAAACGAAAAACCTGGCCGTGGACCTTCCCGAGAAAGCCGCAGCAATGCTTCAGCAACTCCATGAGTGGCGGCGACGGGTCGGCGCTCAAATGCCACAAGCGAATCCCGCATCGGCAGCAGGGAAATTCCCCCAACGCTGAGGATTGATCCTCATTGCAAAATCCCCAGCGAAGGAGAGGTCTAACCCAAGCGTGCCGCGCACTGTTTGGGACGTTGAGATTTAAAATCCTAACCGGCAGGCGTTCCTACCCGCGATGGAGCTTGATTCGCGTCATAACAGCAACGAGGGCTCAGCGTTCCTGCTTGGCCGGCGTGTCCGCGTAACAATTGACGGTCGGCTGTTGGGTTCCCGGGTGAATGAAGCCGATCGCCAAATCGCGCTTGTCAGTTCCGCTGAACCAGCGGGTCTGGTTGACTGCCCGCCAGGCGCTTTTGTCTTGCGGGCTGGCGACGGAAATGACCACCGAGACTTGACCCCGGTCATTGGTTTTTTTGGCCATCGGGATCTTCTCGATTTTGCCCGGATTCACGACCACGACATGCTCACCGATGGCGAATTGAAACGCCTGGCCTGATAGATTGATTGCCAGGGTCGAGCCCATCGGAAAGCTCGCCAACGAGTCGTCCACCACAAAGCAGCGATAGGGGGAGTCCGCCGACTCGCCGGGAGTGAAGATGACAAGCTGCCGCGGGCCGGGCACAGCTTTGGCGCTCGTTATGGTTTTGTATTTCGGTTTTCCATCCACCACACCGTCCTCCATCGCAAAATTCAACATGCCGTCCGAGGCGTAAGCATCGATTTCATTGGAAATCGCCGTGGTGTAGAGCGGGAACTCCACCGTGCTTGGTTTCTCTCCGCCGGTGATGGCGACGAGCTTCTTGATCTCCCCGACGTGCTGGAAGCAAATGGCGCGCAGCTTGACCGGGCGCAACTCCTGGCCTTGCAGCGATGAAACGCTGGAGGCGAGCAAGGCGAATACAAAAAGGAATCTCATGTAAGGTTAGTGAGGATGCGGAAGATTATTTTGTTAGGCTTCCCCGGCTGTCAGCCAGCGGAAGGAAACAATTTCAAAGCGGCGGCCGAAACGGCGGTTGACCTGCGAGAGATCACTCACCTTGCGGCCTGGGCTCAGGATGGCGGATTGAGCCTTTTCCGGGACGTCGGCAGGATCGACAAAGGCCGGGACGCGCTGAACCACTGCCTCACACCAGGCCTTGGCGGTGACCTTGTTGCCTTCGCGGGCGTCGCCATAGGCACGAATGACGAAGGTGTCGGAACGGACGGTGATGGACGTCCCGATTGCGGAGAGCAAATCACCTTGGCTGAGAATGGCAGAGGCACCATCCTCCGTATTGCCGGCAGCGGCTTTCGGGTTGGCATAGCCGAATCCTTTCGCTTCGGCCTCGGAAATGACCCGGCTCACCGGGCCCATCGGAATCTCGTTGATCTTAGACTTGAGGATCGCCTCTTCGAGCGCGCCACGGGCGGCCATTTCATCGGTCGACGGGGCAAGGCGGCGATTGACGAATTCCGCCATTGAGAGAAACGGTCCCCGGGCCCTGACTTGCGCCACGATCGCTTCG
>JAYWDF010000593.1:0-13183 GCA_043779985.1 Akkermansiaceae bacterium
AATCTCCGCGCATGCGCTCGATCTTTGCGAGGGATGGAACAATGGCCGTCATTCCACAACAGGAACTGGAGCCACCCAGCTTGTGAGCCAAGCGCTGGAGTTCCTCAAGATCGAGTCTTTCCAAAGCCAGCATCATGAGGCCGAGAATTTCATCCGCCTGCTCCAAGTATTCCGACGTGATTTCCCGAAACATTCCAGGCTCATTGCCCGTGATTCGAAGCAATCGGCTGAGATCCACCGCCGGCCGTTCGTCGGCAGCAAGGATTGCACCATCCTTCGCCAGCGGCCCCCAGCGGGTAAGCATTCGCTCCAATTCCCCAATGGCCACCGGCTTACTCAAATGATCGTCCATACCGGACTCCAAACACTTTTCCCGATCTCCCGGCATCGCATTGGCCGTCATCGCGATAATCCGCACGGGCAGCTTGGGAGTGATTGCCCGAATTTCCCGAGTGGCTGCATAGCCATCCATCACCGGCATCTGACAATCCATTAGAATGACGTCATACTTCGCCCCCTGCAACGCAACGAGCACTTGAGCCCCGTCGGTAACAGAGTCAGCATGGTAGCCAAGGCGCCGCAGCTGGAGCAGCGCCACCTTCTGGTTGACCGAGTCATCCTCCGCCAACAGAATGCGAGTGTTCTGGTGGGGGGCATCGGCTGACGCCGCATGGTTCGAGAAATCCGCGAGGGCCCGAGGTTCGAGCCCGAGAACTCCGGCCAGGGAAAGCTGCAGGCGCGATTGCTTAACAGGCTTGACGAGATAATCTTGGACGCCCGCCGCTTCCAGGATTTCGGGGCGGACCTGATCTCCCAGGGAGCTGAGGATAATGATGCGAGTCCCCGAGAGGGAGGGTTCCGCCCGGATGGCTCTGGAAAGCGCTAGCCCGTCCATCACGGGCATTTTCATGTCGACGATCGCAACCGGAAACGGGCGGCCTGCCGCTGCTGCGGCGCGCAAAATCTCAAGAGCCTCCTGCCCACCCACCGCCGTTTCGCAATCCATTTGGAGGTTGGAAAGCTGCAGTCGCAGGATCCGACGGTTGGTGCCATTATCATCCACGACGAGAGCCCGCCGGCCATTCCCCCTGAATGGGCCGGCTGCAAGCGGCGGCCGCTCTCCAACAGATTCGAATTCCAAGGTGAACCAGAATCTTGAGCCTACACCCGGGCGGCTTTCCACACCGAGTCGCCCGCCCATGGATTCAATGATCTGCTTGCAAATCGCCAAGCCCAGACCGGTGCCTCCGTATTTTCGGGTGGCCGATCCATCGGCTTGAAGAAACGGTTCGAAAATCTTCCCTTGGAAAGCAGGATCGATACCGATTCCTGTGTCGCGAATCTCAAATTCAAGGACGTTCCGGAGCGGAAATCCTGCGCCTTTGAGCACCTCCAAAGTCACCTCCCCCGACTCGGTAAACTTAACGGCATTTCCAAGCAGGTTGGTGAGCACCTGCTTCAGTCGGCCGCAATCGCCGCGCAGCAAACAGGGAACCCCCGGACTAACAGCGCCCGCAACTTCGAGGCCCTTCTTCAGAGCCAGTGGCGAGACGACGTCCAGGGATTCCTCGATAAGTGTTGCTAGATCGAAGTCTTCCAGCTCCAAGTTTACTGAACCGGCATCGCTCTTGGAGAAGTCTAGAATATCATTGATGATCTCCAACAAGTGACGAGCGCTGCTACGGACGATATCTACATATTCACGCTGCTCGCGGTTGAGATTCGTGTGTAGCAATAGCTCCGACATGCCCAGCACCCCGTTCATGGGAGTTCGAATCTCATGGCTCATGTTCGCGAGAAACTGACCCTTGAGCCGGACGGCTTCCAATGCCGCATCGCGCGCCGCAGAGAGCTCGAAAAGCATTGTTTTTCTCACCGTGATGTCCCGTGCGGAAGCACAGATGAATTCCCGGCCATTAAAGTCGAAAAAATTCAGCGTGAGCTCGATGGGGATTGTCCGCCCCTCTTTCGTGAGATGGTGAGCCTCGATGGTGCGCCGTTGCTCGATGCGCAAGGAGTTCCAAAACTCGGGCCACCCGCTTTCCCCTAGCTGTGGGACGATATCCTGAATCCTCATTGCACATAGTTCGCCGGCCGCGTAGCCCAGAGACTGGCAGGTCGAGTCATTCACATAGATCAACTGGGAATCCGGCGCGATCCACGACGTCGCATCCGAGGCGTTATCCACCGAAAACTGCGTAAACATCAGGGCCTCCTCGCTGCGTTTCCGACTTACCACCTCTTGCTCTAACTCCTTGGTCCTGGCTTGAACTGCCGACTCGAGCGACTCGAAATGGTGCCGGTTCTCCTGCTGAAGTGTCCACTTGGTGGTCAGCATGTGGGCGAGTTGGGACACCTCGCTGATGTCGAAGGGCTTCTTGAGAATCAACATTCGGTCAGACGGACCCAGTCGCTCCATGATCATTTCCCACGAGTAGTCAGAGTAGGCAGTGCAAATCACCACTTGCAGGTTAGGATCAAGCTGCCACAGGCGTGCGGTCGTCTCGATGCCGTCCCACCCCGGTGGCATTCTCACATCGATGAATACCAAGGCATAAGGTTCTTCCGCTAGAGCGGCGCGACTCACGAGCGCATGGGCGTCACGACCCTGCGAAGCGAAGTCCATGGTAAAAGGCAAGCGCGGCGAGGCACTTGCACGGGTTCCGAAAAAGGCATCCTCGATGGCGCTGAAATCAGCATCCGCTGCGTCGCCCCCCAGGATTTTCCGGAAGTCGTCGTGGATCGCCTCGTTATCGTCGACAATGAGAATTTTGTAATTTTTCACGAAGCAAATTGGAATCGGAATTCAGGCATCACTGATGGACGCACAAGGCCGCGAATGCCAATCTATTTTACCTTTATGCAAATTATGCAGTTCTTAAATAAAACGGCATCCAACGACCCGATGCAAATCACTGATGATCAGTTTGATATAAGGTCCGGTCGTAAGCACCTCGAATTCATTGATCCGGTTTCTGCAGTATTTGCAGATCGCCGGATGATTTGCATGAAAGAGCTGCGAGCCGGCCGGATCCAAAATCCGAGTCGCACGGCCTCAGCGATTAAAATCCTTCACGGAATCAGACTCCGCGCCGAATCTTGTTCAAACGGCATGTTGCGTGCGTAAGCAGTCGGAATCTGAAATAAAGCCCACTAGCTTGCCGCATGCGCCATCAAAAGCGCGAGAGTCTTACGCGAATTCGCCCTCGTGATGAAGCTTTAACAGCGCTCTCGGCGGGGTATCCGATACCACGGCCTGCCTGATGCCGGCAGCCCGGAAAGGGCGCCTACCAATTTTACCAAAAGACTTACCCGGACCCAATGCCAACCAACCTAACATATGATGAGACCCAACGCTTGCAGGTTCTGTGCGACTACCACGTGTTGGACACCCCGAAAGAACAGGAATTCGATGACATCGCCACGCTTGTCGCCCAGATCTGCTGCACTCCGATTGCTCTGATCTCCCTCGTGGATGGGTCCCGGCAATGGTTCAAGGCAAGAGTCGGCATCGATGTCATGGAAACTCCGCGGGAGCTCTCTTTCTGCGCCCACGCCTTGCATCAAAACGAACCGCTTGTGATTCAAGACGCTACCCTTGATGCCCGCTTCTCAGCGAATCCGCTGGTCACCGGAGCCCCGCACATCAGGTTTTACGCAGGGGCTCCGTTAGTAGCGCCCGGCGGCGAGGTGCTCGGCACCCTCTGTGTGGTCGATCTCAGGCCGCGGGACCTCACCCCCGAACAGTTGCGAGCCCTGTCGCTTCTGGCCCACGAGGTGATGACCCACCTTGAACTGCGGAGAAACCTCCGCGAGTTACGGGGGAGCGAGTCTCGCTATCGTCAGCTGTTTGAACAACACCCGCTGCCGATCTGGGTGTCGGACTCAGAGACAGCGCGCTTTCTCGCTGTCAACGACGCGGCAGTGGCTCACTACGGCTATTCTCGCAGCGAATTTCTCAGAATGACCCTAGGCGAGCTTCTAAATCCAGGCAGCGCGGAAATGCGTCCTGGCATCGAAGAACATCGTTCCAAGCACGGCCAAGTGATCCGGATCGAAACCGAAACCAGACCCATCGAATTCGACGGGCGAGCCGCGGAAATCGTGCTGGCGATGGATGTCACCAGCAAGTTTGAGGCGGAAGAAGCCCTCCGCAGCAGCAACATTCTCCGACAGCAGACGGCGGAATCACAGGCCGCCATTCTCAACGCGCTTCCGGCGCACATCGCACTGCTTGATCCGCGGGGTGTGATCCGCGCAGTGAATGAGAGCTGGCGTCGTTTTGCTTTGGCAAACTCAGCCGTGAGCAGCGACTATTTCGTTGGCGAAAACTACATCGAGGTGTGCGACGCCGCCGTAGGTGATTGTTCGCGTGAAGCGGCGCAAATCAGCGTCGGCCTGAGAGGCGTCCTCTCAGGCGAGCTGCCGAGCTACGTGATGGAATACCCCTGCCACTCGCCGACGGAAGAAAATTGGTTCAGGCTGACAGTAACGCCGCTGAATGAATATTCCCGCGACGGCGCCGTGGTGATGCACGTCAACATTACCGAACGCAAGGTCGCGGAAAAAGCGCTTGAAAAGGCAAACATCGAACTGCGCGAAGTTTCCAGGCTTACGGGCATGGCCGATGTCGCCACCAGCGTGCTGCACAACGTGGGAAATGTTCTCAACAGCGTGAATGTATCCTGCTCGATCATTGCCGAAAAGGTCCGCAAATCCCGCATCAGCAGCCTGACAAGAACCGCGGAACTCCTGCACCAATACAAAGACGACCTCGCAGGATTTTTCACGGTGGATCCAAGAGGCCGCGGCCTCGGTGACTACCTCGGAAGTCTCGCCTCCCGTCTTGAAGAAGAGCAGGCCGCCGTGCTTTTGGAGACCGAGTCGCTCTCCCGAAACATTGACCACATCAAGGGCATCATCTCCGTCCAGCAGGGTCATGCCAAAGACCGTAGCATTGGGAGTTGCGATCTCCTCTCTATCGCGGATCTGGTGGAGGACGCGCTGCGACTCAGTCAACTCGACCTTACACATCATCACATCCGTCTGGTCCGGGAATTCGACGAGGTGCCGCCGGCCCCCATGCACAGGCACAAAGTCCTTCAAATTCTCGTCAATCTCCTGTGCAACGCCAAAGAGGCGGTTATTGCCCGATTCGGGGGAATGGACGGACAGATCGTGATTCGAATTGAATGCGTCGACAGCGTGGTCCGTGTCAGCATCGCTGATAACGGTGTGGGAATTGCGCAGCAGGACCTAACACGTATTTTCGCGCAAGGATTTACCACCAAGATAGACGGTCACGGCTTCGGCTTGCACAGTGGAGCGCTTGCGGCGCAGGAAATGGGAGGCTCACTGTCCGTGCACAGCGATGGTCCCGGCACGGGCTCGACCTTCAGCCTTCTGCTAGCCCCACGTCGCGGCCCGGCGGAAGATCCTCAACGGCCCATCCAGCCGCCGTCGACGACGAGGATCTCGCCGTGGACGTAGCGGGAGGCTTCGCTGGCGAGGAAGACGACCGGGCCCTTGAAGTCTGAGGTTTCACCCCAACGGCCCGCCGGGATGCGGGCGAGGATTTGCTGGCTGCGGACGGGGTCTTCGCGCAGGGCCTCGGTGTTGTCGGTGGAGATGTAACCGGGGGCGATGGCGTTGACGTTGACGCCCCTGGCGGCCCACTCGTTAGACAGCGCCTTGGTGAGCTGGCCGATGCCGCCCTTGGAGGCTGCGTAGCCGGGGACGGTGACGCCGCCTTGGAAGGTGAGCAAGGAAGCGGTGAAGATGATTTTCCCGCTGCCGCGCTCGATCATTTTCGCGCCGATGTCGCGGCTGAGAAGGAACTGGGCGTTGAGGTTCACGTCGATGACCTCGAACCAGTAGTCGTCCGAATGTTCGGCGGCGGGCGCGCGCTTGATGGTGCCGGCGTTGTTGACGAGGATGTCGGGGACACCGCGCTCCGCCATGACTTGCGCGGCGAAGGCTTTGACCGCTTCGCGCTTTGAAAAATCACACTGATAGGCGGTGAAGGTCCGGCCGAGTGTGGTGACGGCCTTTTCAATGGCGCTGCCGTGCAGTTCGAGACTGGCGCTGACGCCGATGATGTTAGCGCCCGCTTCCGCGAGGCCTTCCGCCATGGCGAAGCCGATGCCGCGCTTGCAGCCGGTGACGATGGCGGTTTTTCCGGTGAGGTCGAAGGATTTCATGAAGATTGGAAAAGGGGATGAAGAGTTTGGAGCACCGCGAATCCGGCGAATCTAGCGAACAAGCGTTTTCAAATCATATTCGCGTCCATCCGTGGTTCCGTGGAATTTCCTTTGGTTCAGCGGAGCTCGGCGATTTCGACGCGGTCCATGTCGGTGAAGGCCTGGTTCTCACCGCCCATGGCCCAACAGAAGCGATAGCTGGCGGTGCCGCAGCCGCAATGGATCGACCATGGCGGGGAAAGCACGACCTGGCGATCCGCGACCCACATCGGGCGGGTTTGCTGCGGCTCGCCCATCATGTGGAGGACGCGGTGCGCGGCGGGGACGTCGAAATAACAATAGACCTCGCTGCGGCGGTCGTGGGTGTGACAAGGCATGGTGTTCCAGATGCTGCCCGGCTTGAATTCGGTGAAGCCCATGACGAGTTGGCAGCTCTTGATGCCGGTTTCATGGATGTATTGGAAAATGGTGCGCTCGTTAGCCTCGTCGCGGGTGCCGAGTTCCACGCGATTCGCGTCGGCCCGGGTGGCCTTGGCGGTCGGGTGGGTGGCGTGGGCCGGGTAGCTGACGAGATAGAAAACGGCGGGATCGGCGGCAGTGGCGCTCTGGAAGCTGATTTCCTTGCTGCCGCGGCCGATGTAAAGGCAGTCGTGGGTGCCCATTTCATAGGCGGTGTCGTCGACAGTGACGGTGCCGGCGCTGCCGAAGTTGAGGATGCCGAGTTCGCGGCGTTGGCAGAAGAAGTCGGCTTTGAGCGCGTCGTCATTGCCGAGTTCGAGTGCGCAGGTGGTGGGAATGGCGCTGCCGACGATGGCGCGGTCCAGGTCGGTGTAAATGAGACCCACTTCGCCGGAGACGAAAAGCTCGTCGAGAAGAAAGGTGGCCCGCAGTTCGTCGGTATCGAGGATGGCCGCTTCGCGGGGTGATGGCATGAGTCGGGTTTCCATAATGAGTTGGGGTCCTGCGAATTTTCTTTGATCCGGCGGGCCGCTATTCTTCATTGCACTCATTCCATGGCAATCGGAATCTCAGTTTACACGTTTACCTCCACTAAAAACACCCATGTCCAGCTTCAGTCAGCTTCGTAACCCGCGTGGTCATTCCTTTTTCGGAAAACTCCTAAGTCTGGCTCTGGCCATGGTCTCCCCGCTGATGGCGGCAGACCCGAAACCTGCTGAAATCCTCCGGGACATGAAACGCGTGGCGGATTGGCAGATCGCCAATCCTTCCAAGCACGCGGTCCACGACTGGACTCAGGCACCGTTTTTCCTCGGCTTGGCAAGTCTCCACCAAGTGTCAGGAGAAGCCCGCTATCTCGAAGCGCTCGACAGCTTTGGCAAGCAACTCGCCTACGGCCCGGGTCCTCGTGTGACTCATGCCGACGACCATGCGGTGCTCCAAGCGTGGTTGGAGATGTATCGCGTGGATAAAGACCCCGCGAAGATCCAGCCCAGCATGGCCCATTTCGACAAGGTCACGGCGGCGCTCGCCAAGGAAACGCCGAAGTCCATCTCCGGCGGCTCATTCACTTGGTGCTGGTGTGACGCGCTGTTCATGTCGCCCGCCGTTTGGGCGCACCTTTCCCAGATCACCGGTGATCCGAAATACTTCGAATGGGCGGACCGCGAATGGTGGACGACCACCGATGTGCTGTTCGACGCCACGCATCATTTGTATTACCGGGATAACAACTTTTTCACCAAGCGCACACCCACCGGGAAGAAAGTCTTCTGGGCCCGTGGCAACGGCTGGGTCGTCGGCGGCTTGATCCACGTGCTGGATTACCTGCCTGCAAAGCACCCTTCGCGGGAGAAATACCTCGGGCTCTATCACGACATGATGTATGCGCTGCTCAAGCTCCAGAACGCCGACGGTCTCTGGCGCACGAGTCTGCTTGATCCGCAGGACCCGCAAGGCGAGTCCTCAGGCTCAGCGTTTTTTGTCGATGCCATGGCCTGGGGCATCAATCGCGGACTGCTCCCCGACAAGACTTTCCGCCCCGCGGTGATGAAGGGCTATCAGGCTCTCGCAAAAAACATCCAGCCCAGCGGCATGCTCGGATTCGTCCAGAAAATCGGCGACTCACCGGACAAGCAGGACACCGGCGCGGAATCCACGGAAGTCTATGGCTCCGGCGCGTTTCTCCTCGCAGGCTCGGAAATCATCCGCCTGCTTGATCCTTCGAAGCGCACCCCCGACCTCGCCAGCTTCAAAGGCGTGACCTTGCCAAAAAGTTTTCTCCCCGCCACCCCGCGGACCTTCGCCCGCTTCGTGCCGGAACGGATGGATGATTTCGCTTGGGAAAATGATGTGGTCGCCTTTCGCACCTACGGCCCGGCGCTGCGCCCCGGTCGTGAGAACAGCGGCATCGACTGCTGGTTCAAGCGCGTCCCCTACCCCATCATCGACAAGTGGTATATGCAAGACCGTCTCAAGCTGCCCTACGGAAAGGTCGCGAAACCCTACCACCAGGATCAAGGCGACGGCTACGACGTCTATCACGTCGGTGACTCTCGCGGCTGCGGCGGCATCTCCGTCTGGGCGGATGAGCAACTCCACAATTCCGACACGTTCATCGCCCACCGCATCATTGAGAGCACGCCGGAGCGAACCGCCTTCGAGCTCGACTACGCCAGCAACTTCAAGGGCAAGGCGCTCCGCGAAACCAAACGCATTACGTTGATCATGGGCCAGCACTTCTATCAATGCGACTCCCGTTTCACCCTCGACGGCGTGCCCGCCGCCGATCTGGAAGTCGCTATCGGACTCAGTCCTCAGGTGGAAGGCACCGTTCCTGTGTTTTCGCCCAAGACCGGAACGATGATGCTGTGGGAGAAATTTGACGGCTACGGTCTTGGCACCGGCGCGATCACCGACCCTGCGAAGCTTGTCAAAATGACGCCCTACACGGATGCGGCAGGTCACACCCAGGCACTGTGCATCACCCGCACCGATGCCCAAGGCGGCGTCCGTTGGTTTGCCGGCTTCGGCTGGGAAGGTCAGGGAGACATTACCACCGCCGAGCAGTGGACCGCAGCTTTAAAGAAATTCGCCACGAAATTCCTCATGACGCCTTACAGCACGCCCTCGTTTAAGGCTCACACGCTCGATGTCCCGGCCGAAATGCCGGCGGCCGCCCCGGTAGCAAGCCCGCCGAAAGCCGAATAATTCCGCCGGGCCGACTTCCACACTAACATCATGCTTCCCACAACACGCATTGGGTTGAACACGCTGCAGCTTGGCCTACTCGCGAGTGCGTGCGGCTGGGGGATTTCGTTCTATTTCACATTCGCCTCGTGGAACGCAGCAGCAGCCCAGCTCTACGATATGGGGGCGGATCCGATCCCATACGATCCGCTGCTCGACTATTGGCTAAGAATGGCGTCAGCCGTGTTCGGATGCATCGGAATCGGTTCCGCCCTGGCGTGCGCTCGGCCGCAAGCATTCGTGAGTTTCATCCGCCTGCTCGGACCGTTCCATTTTCTCATTGGCACCACGCTTGCGGTTGCTGCTTATCGCAATCATCTGAATCCCATATCGCATCCGACATTTATCCCCGACATCACGTTCTGCTTTCTGGCCGGAGTCCTGATTCAAGCCCCCCTGCTGCGCGGATGGATGGAAAACCGGGCAACGCAAAACCACTCCTGAGCTTCAAACGCTTTAATTCTAACTAGAATCCTGCCAAGCCGCTACGGTCTTTCTGGACCCGCTTCGGACTGATGGGACTTGCCGTTAGCATCTGCGCTCCGTTCATGAGGAAAAACCGCTGGCTCTTCCTTTTCGCCGGACTCGGCTATTCGGCCGCGCTGCCATTCCTGTCGTTTGGCTTCCCGCTCCTTCTCCGGCCACTCCCGGTGTGCGCGATGATCGGCTTGCTCAGCCTCAACGGACTCGCGGTCATTTTCGTGGCTGCCATTTGCACCATGGCTTGGCTTTTTCCGCTTTCGATACTCGACTGGCTACTCCCTACCATGATGTGGATCACTTATCCAGCGGACCTCCTGCTGTGCTGCTTGAGCGGCTATGGATGGTATCACCGTTTCCGCCATCCTATCAGTTGCAACAGAGCGGGTATTTCCTGTGCGGCAAAACGCTGCCCGCCGCTGGGTGTCCCAATTTCTTGACAGCGAGCGACAGGAAAAATAGCCTAGGAATCATGGCAAAAAATGCGTCCTACTATGCGGGTCTCGACATCGGCGGCACCACGGTGAAGGCCGTTCTCGTCAATCAACACGCGGAACAAGTCGGCCCCTTGACCGAAGTCCGGAGCCTGGTGAAAGACGGCTACGAGGCGACTTTCAAACAACTCGACAACGCACTCGAACAACTCGCCGCCGGAGCCGGCGTGGACCGCAGCAGCATTGCCGGAATCGGACTGGACGTGCCGGCCCCCAGCAGCGACGGCGTCATCTGGGGCCGTGCGAATCTCGGCGAGGACTGGGTGGGCACCGACATCCAGGGGAAACTTTCCGCCCGCATCGGCGTGCCGGTCCACATGACCAACGATGGAAATGCCGCCGCCCTCGGGGAGTATGCACTCCGCCGCAAGCATCTCGGCAGCTTGTTACTTGTCGCTCCGGGAACCGGGCTGGGTGGTGGCTTCGTGCTCCCCGGCGGCCGCGGCTACGAGGGGGCGAACGGCCTCGCACTCGAAGTCGGCCACATCAGCGTGCCCTTCCGTGAGGACGACGGAGAACTGCCCACCTGCTCCTGCGGGCTCAAGGGCTGCGCCGAGGCGTGGGTCTCGCTCGTTGCACTCCGCCGCCGCCTGCGTCTCGAACTGGCCAAGCCGCAGTGGGCGGACCACGCACTCAGCAAGGATAGCGCGCCGGTGGAGGAAAAGGCCTTCAAGCTCCGCGAGTTCGCGGAAAAAGGCGACGCCCTCGCGGTGCAAATTTTCAAACAACAGGGATTCATCCTTGGTTATGCCATCGCTGACATGGTCCGCACGCTCGATCCCGGCCTGGTGGTCATCGGCGGCGGCCTGGCGGAAACGTCCTTCCGCGACCAATACATGGCGTGGATTGAAGAAGGCTTCGCCGAGCGCGCGTGGCCGGTTTACCGTACCAGCCCGCTCGATCCTAACATCACGACGACCCAGTTCGAATGGGCGATCGGCGGGGACGCCGCAGCGGCGATCGGCATGGCTTACACCGCGCAGGAACTTTTTCAGTGAGTCCGGTTCCTGCCCCGCCAGGCGTGGGTCAGGAACAGCGCGGCGAAGAGGAACATGAAAAACGAGAAGAACTGCCCCTTCGTTAGAAATCCGACCATCGCCGCATCCGGCTCGCGGAATTGCTCGCCGAATATCCGGAAAACCGCGTAAAGCGCGAAAAACAAACCGGTCAGCAGGCCGGCCGGCGCTTTGGGGAATTTCATGCGCACCCCCCAAAGAATCGCGAACAGCAAGAGCCCTTCTAGCAAACCCTCGTAAATCTGCGAGGGGTGCCGCGGCGGGAGGAATTCACCCAGGGTTTCCGAGAGTTTCGGATTGCTGCGGGCAGCGGCGATGAGTGGATCGAGCGATTGCGCGGTGGCGAGCGTCGGATCCAGGCGGGTGCAAGCCTGCCAGGCCATCGCCTGGGTTTCCTCGGATTCCTGCAGCAGCGATTGCGGAAATTTCACCGCCCACGGGACGTCGTGCGCCACCCGGCCGTAGAGCTCGCCATTGACGAAATTCGCCGCGCGACCGAAGAACAGACCCAGCGGCCCGACCACGCTCAAGCCATCTGCCAGTCCGGCCCACGAGACATTTTGTTTCTTCGCATAGACCCAAGTGAAAATCGCCAGGCCGAGAATTCCGCCGTGGCTGGCCATCCCGCCCTCCCAGACCCGGAAGACCAGCATCGGATCCTGCGCCAGAGTCTCCCACCCGACCTTGGGCAGGTGATAGAAAAAGATGTAACCCAGCCGCCCTCCCAGAAACACGCCGAACAGGGCGCATGCCGCGATGAAATCCGCGACTTTTTCCGGCTTCAGCACCCACAACCCGCGCTGCGCGAGATGCCGCAGGAGCAGGAACCCCGCCATAAAGCCCATCAAATAGGCCAGCCCATACCACCGCAGCGCCAAGCCACCGTAGATGGGCAGCGCGATCGGATTCAAATTATGCACGTAAGTCGCAAACACGGGCGGAGCACACACGATCCCCGGCTGGCTAGCAAGCCGGGAACCCGTTCCCTCCGACTCTCTCTTCCGAAATCGCCCGCAACTCCGGCCTTTCCCCCTTCCGCTTCACCTGCTAGTCATATCCGCCACGGAAAATCCCGATCCCGCCATGACATCCGCCGAACGAATCCCGCCCTCCAAATCCCGCTCATGGTGCCGCCGCGGGTTGCTCGCCGGACTCACCCTGATCGGAGTGCCGCTCATGTTGCTCGCCCCATGCCAATCAGGCCTGATCTATTTTCCACGACCGTATCGTGCCGACACCACCGAGCTCTGGAGGCAAAAAACCGCAGGAAAGCCGGTTCATTTCCAGACCGCGCAGGGCAGACAATGCGCCTTTCTTCAAGGAAATCTCAAGTCGCCACGGAACCTCTGGATCGTCTGCGCGGGCAATGGCTCAGTCGCGCTGGACTGGTCAGACTGGCTGGCGCAAAACGGGCCGAAGCAAGATGCCTATCTGCTCGTGGATTTCCCGGGCTATGGATACTGCGAAGGCACGCCAAGTCCGGGTGCGATCCGCGAATCCTTTCGCGCGGCGCTGCCCGCCACCCTGCGGGAACTTGGCTCGCCGGTGCCCTTGGATTCCCGCCGTCTGCGCTTTTTCGGCCACAGCTTGGGCGCGGGGGCCAGCCTGATCGCCGCCTCCGAGTGCCACATCCAGCGCGGAGTGCTCATCGCGCCGTTCACCAGCACCATGGACATGTGTCGGAAAATCACGGGCATTCCGCTCGGGTTTCTCTTTTGGCATCGCTTCGACAATGCCGCCCGACTCGCAGAACTTGCCGCACGGGGACCCGGCAAGGTTCTCATTT
>JAYWDF010000594.1:0-13180 GCA_043779985.1 Akkermansiaceae bacterium
TACCGCGCCAGCTTGGACGCCCTGCCGATGGAAGAAGAGGAAGAGCCGCCTGCAACCGAATGACAGGGAAAATTGATTTTTTTCTAAACCTCCCGAGTAACCCTCACATATCTAGGTTGTCAGTAATGAAAAGCTGAAGTCTTCGCCACATATCCTCAGGGATTTCCATTTTTTGAATTGCTATGCGTCAAAATTCGGAAATCTTTAGAGGAAAAGTGATTTCGAAAACTACCCTCCAAGTAATACGAAACGTAAAATAGAACCATGAAATTGAGAACCTTAATCGCAGTCCTAAGCCTCTTGGCAGTCGGCAGCTCGTTTGGAGCCACCGGTATTTTCGGCAGCTATGTGGACATATTCACGACCACCAGCACGGTTTACCGGGGCGAGCCCTTCAGCTCCAAGGCGAACTTCCAAGGCGCCAATCTCGGCACCTTCAACCTTGCTGACACGTTGATGATCACGCAGTCGCAGGTGGACACCTACAAGGATCCGAATGCAGGAAACAACGTCACCGGTGCGGAAATCAACTATCGCGTGTATCTCACGGCTGGCACTCCTGGGGCATTTATCACTCAAAGCTACTTATTTGGCAATAATTCCACGACAACTGATATCGGTGGCCAGACGATCACGGGCTTTGGAGATCAAACCTGGGGCAACGGTACTGACATCGCTCTGAATCCAGGAGTGGCGGGTAATTATACGGTTGAAGTTTTCTTCAAAGCCTACACCAACTTGGGCGACCGATTCTCCAACAACGGCGGCAGCAATTTCAAAGCCACCTTCGCCGTCGTTCCCGAGCCTGCCAGCGCGGTTCTTGGGCTGATCGGTACGGTCCTGCTTCTCCGCCGTCGCCGCGCCTAAGCGACACCGAAGCTTGAGTCCTTTTTCAAAAACCCGGTCAGCCTCGTGCCGACCGGGTTTTTTCGTTTTAAAAAGTAGTCCTGGTTCAGTCCGTTGTTGACCGCCCGGTGGGACTGAAGCCCCACCCGGATCACTGAAGCCCCCGGAGCTTCTTCTGCTCGCTGATCCACTGCCGGTCCTTATCAGACAGGCTGGCTTCCTGAGTGCGCGAGCGCGTGCCGTCGGGCTCAATGAAGGTAAGCGTGCCTTTGGAATAAGACGTCAGCTTGGCGAAGATTTTCCGCTCCCTGCGGTCCTGCCACTCGCGGTAGCCCTTTTTCTCCAGACCGGCGCGCCAGCCCTTGGTCGACTCGGCGGAGACCGCTTCCCC
Source organism: Akkermansiaceae bacterium (assembly GCA_043779985.1). Lineage (GTDB taxonomy): Bacteria > Verrucomicrobiota > Verrucomicrobiia > Verrucomicrobiales > Akkermansiaceae > Luteolibacter. The sequence goes on from JAYWDF010000594.1 coordinate 1,238, forward strand.
GTGCTTGATTTGTCCCCAGAGATACGCCGCGTCACCGCGCTTGTAACCCCGGTAACGACCCACGACTTCGCCACTCGGGCTGACGAGGATCAGCGAGGGATACCCGAGGATTTTATAGCGCTTCCTCAGCTCTGCCCCGTAGTTCTTCAAGCCGATCCGCCGATCCTCCGCAGAGCCGACGTCGAGGTCCGGATCGGTCACTTTCACATAAGCGTCGATCCGCAAGCGCACCAGCTTGTCCGTGGCCCAGTTCCCGAAGTCATTGGTGGAAAACAGCTCCTGACTCAGCGCCTTGCACATCGGACTGGTGGCCGAGTCGGTAAACCAGATCAGCAGCGGCTTGCCCTCGCGCACCGAGCGTTGCTTGGCAATCGTTTCACTTTCCTCCCACGGCCCGCGCTTGGCGGAGGTGAGGATGGAGGACAACTCGGGAAGCTCGGCCTCGGGATTATCGGGATCGGTGAAAACGATGTCATCCTCCGGCGTGATGTTGAGCGCCGGAGACTTTTCCGGAGTGTTCCCGCCAGCCACGACCGCCGTCCCAGAGGCGGAACCGCTCGAGCGAAGTTGCGGCGGAATCCCAGTCGCTCCAAACGGGCTCGGGGCGACTTTGATCTCTGATTTCCGCCCCAATCCCAGCTTGGCACAGGAGCTCAGCGCGACGGCAAGAATCAAGGCCCGGGAAAAGTGACGAATCATCGGAAAAGAGGCGTGGATTATTTCTTCAACCGCACGGGCGTGCCGCAATAAGTGCAGCGGAACCATTTAAACAGGAGGATGTGAAGCGACACCGGAATGATGTGACCCAGCCCCCAAATGTGGTGCGCTTTGGTGTTTTTCAAGCACATGCGCGGCACGAAAACCTTCTGCCCACAAATCCGGCAGCTGCCATGGGTCCCCCAAATCAGATAGGCGATGCCCAACAACGGCAAGCTCAAGGGAAACGCCAGCAGCCACTTGGGAACCCACACAAAGTGCTGGGGCACCTCCTGCGAGAGCAGCAGCAACCCGGACGAAATCATTCCAACAGGTAACATGATCGCCAGAATCAAGGTCACCACCGCGCCAGCGCTCATCCCCACGGGATGGCTGTGGAGCACGCCGCGCACGTAGCGCCGGGATTGGGGATCGCGACCGCGGTTGGTCTCCACTCGAGGCCCACGAATCAGGGCCACCCGCTCATCTTCGCTCACCGCGGTGGCGCCAAGGCCCCGAGGCGATCCACCGGCGAGCGTCTCTGTCGACTTGATCCTAGAATTATCAATCTCCATCCGGGTTCCGCTGGGATCCGCAATTTTCACATTGCACGAGGGAACCGCAGGCCGCCCGTGTCTTGGCGCTGGCACGCGGTCCTCGACCCGCACTTCCAGATCGCCCGAATAGCGGTTGAGCATGATCGCCGCAGGAATATCTCCCACCGCCAACTGCTTTTCCATCAGCACCCGCGCCGGCAGCGGGATGGCAAATGGCGCCTGCGCCAGCATCGAGGCCACCCCGGGGGAATTCTCGTAGTTCACCGGCATGGTCACCGCTTGTGCCGACTGTTTCACGAATCCGGTCAGCTTACGAGCCGAGCTGATCCACCGCTCGACATGCTCCCGGTCGGGAGCCTCCGTGGAGATTTGAAGAATCCGGTTCGCCCGTTCCAGCTCATTGGCAAGCTCGCCCACGCCGGCTTTCGCAAGCGACTCCGCGTCGGAAAAACCGGCCGCTTCGAGAAGTTCGAGCGCCGCCTCGCCGATTTCGGGAATGCTACTGAGGTTCGTCACACTGCCACTTTAGTAAATGAACGGCCCTTGGCAAGCGGTCATGCCAAGGCAGTGAGCATCTCGCCAAGCTGGATCAGCTTCACCTTCCAATCCTCCAACCGGGCCTTTTCCTGCTCAACGACTTCTGGCGGCGCGCGATCCACAAAGCTGGCATTCCCCAGTTTGCCTTCGCACTTCTTCACCTCGATCTCGATGTTGGAAATCTCCTTGGTCAGACGAATGCGCTCGGCCTCGACGTCGATCAGCCCCTCCAAGGGCATGTAAACCTCGCCGATTCCGGTGACTGCCGCAGGGGTGCCCTTCGGCACTTCATAGGTGGAATCCAGCGTAATCTCCCCTGCCCCGACGAGCAAGGCGAGCGTCTTGGTTTGCCCGGCCAGCCAGTCCGGCGCGCCCTTGATGACGAAGGTGATGTCCTTGCGCGAACCCATCTTGTATTCCGCCTTGAGGTTCCGCATCCGGCCCGCGGATTCGTAAATTTCCGCTGCCAGCGCCTGCGCGGCGGCGACCGTTTCCTGTGGGATCTCCGCCAGCAACGGTGCAGCGGGCAGGACCTTCTGCATCAGGAATTCCCCCGGAGCCACGTAGCCCATCCGCTCGGAAAGCTCTTCCGTCACGTGCGGCATGTACGGGCTCAGCAGCTGCAAATAGCGGCCCATGATCACGTCGAATACTCCCAGCGTCCGTTCCTTCACGTCCGCCGTCGCGGTGTCGCGGAGGTCGAGCTTGAGTGCTTCCAGGAACTTGTCGCAGAAGTCGTTCCAGAGGAATTCATACAAGCGGTGGCCGATCTCGCCGAAGCGGTAGTCCGCGTAAAGCCGCTCAAGATCCGCGCCGAGCTCGTCGAGCTTGGCCATCGCGTTGAGGTGGAACGGATTGAGCCCGTCCATGCTGTGCAGTGCCTGATAGGGTTCACCACCCATCTGGCGGAGACGGCAGGCGTTGTAGAGCTTGTTCGCGAAATTCCGCCCTTCCTCGATGGATACCTCGTCGAAACGCAAGTCGCTGCCCACCGGCGCGATCCGCATCAGCCCGAAGCGCAAGCCGTCCGCACCGTATTTCTCCATCAACTCGACGGGGTCGGGCGAATTTCCTAACGACTTCGACATCTTGCGCCCCTTGAGGTCGCGGATGATCGAGGTGAAATAGACGTTCTTGAACGGCAGCTCGCCGGTGAACTCGTAGCCCGCCATGATCATCCGGGCGACCCAGAAGAAGATGATGTCGGGACCGGTGACGAGATCGTCGGTCGGATAGAATTTCTTCAGCGTCGCGGTTTCCTCGCCGACATTGGCCATCGTCGCGAACGGCCACAGCCATGAGGAGAACCAGGTGTCCATCACGTCCTCGTCGCGCGTCCAGTTCTCGGGATCCGCAGGAGGTGTTGTTCCGACGTATAGGTCCCCATAGGACATATGGGACGTATCGAGCGACTCGGCGTTTTTGAGCGACGCGAGCTTCTCCGTGCGATACCAAACCGGGATCTGATGTCCCCACCACAACTGGCGGCTAATGCACCAGTCCTGGAGATTCTCCATCCAGTGCGCATAAGTCTTCGCCCAGCGCTCGGGACGGAACTTGATGTCGCCATTCGCCACCGCATCGGCGGCTTCCTTCACGCAGGGATATTTCAAGAACCACTGCATCGAGATGCGCGGCTCGATCGGCACGTGTCCGCGCTCGGAGAAACCCACGTTGTTCTCGTATTCCTCCACCTTGAGCAGCAGTCCCATTTCCTCTAACTTCGCCGCCGCGCGCTTGCGGGCGACGATCCGGTCGAGGCCGTGGAGCTCGGGAACGTCCGGGCAGTTGATGTGCGCGTCCGGCGTGAGGACATCGATGATTTCGAGATTGTGGCGGATGCCGATTTCGAAGTCTGCCTTGTCGTGCGCCGGAGTGATCTTCAAAGCACCGGTGCCGAACTCGATGTCCACATGGTCGTCCGCGATGATCGGGATTTCCGCATGAGGAAATGGCCGGAACACCTTGCGACCGATGTATTTGGAAAAGCGCGGATCTTTCGGATTCACCGCCACTGCCACGTCACCCATGAGAGTTTCCGGGCGGGTGGTGGAAATTTCGAGGAACTCGCCGGGAGCATCGGTGAGTTCATATTTCATGAAATACAACTTCGAGCGCTGCGGTGTCATGATCACTTCTTCGTCGGATAGAGCGGTGAGTGAAACCGGGCACCAGTTGACCATCCGCTTGCCGCGGTAGATCAGGCCTTTTTTGAAAAGCTCCACAAACACATGGCTTACCCACTCGGTGTAGGGCGCGTCCATCGTGAAGCGCTCGCGGCCCCAGTCGCACGAGCAACCGAGCCGCTTGAGCTGGTTGATGATGATGTCGCCGTGCTTGTTCTTAAAATCCCAGACGCGTTTGAGGAATTCTTCACGTCCCAGATCGCGGCGGCTCACGCCTTCGGTCTCGCGCACCTCGCGCTCGACCCGCGCCTGCGTGGCGATGCCGGCGTGGTCGGTGCCCGGCAGCCACAGCACTTCCTTGCCATTTTGCCGGGCGCGGCGGGCGAGGATGTCCTGGAGCGCGTTGTTCAAGACGTGGCCGAGGTGCAGAATTCCGGTGACATTCGGCGGCGGAATCACGATCGAATACCCGTCCTTCGCGGAGGAAGGATCGGCTTCGAAACATTTTCCCTCAATCCAAGCCGCATACCATTTGGCTTCGACGGCTTGGGGTTCATAGGCTTTCGCTAACTCGGACAACATGGGGGCGGATGGTTGCCAGAGGCAGCCGGGTTTGTCCAGCATCGGGAAACGCCTTCCAAATTCACCTGGCCCGCCGGGAAAACCACCTAGCCCGGCCCGGCGCCGCGGTCCCACCGGACCCGCGCCTCACGCGGACTCCAGAATGAGATTCCCATAGGGCGTCGCGTCCCCGGTGCGAATCAGCCCGATGGCATGCGGCACGCGCGTCTTGAAATCGACATGCGCCTCGCGGGTCAGCGGAATTTCTCCGAAGGACTTCGCGAAGCGCGCGACAATGTCCGTGGAATTGGTGGTGACAAACTCGTCCGCCTGCCAGATCCGACCGATCTTGAAAACCGGCGTCAGCAAATCCAGCACGTCCAGCACCGTCGGAATTCCGTGGGTCAGTGAGATATCAACCGTCTCAATCTCCGGCCAGTAAGGAAACGCCCAATCGGCAATCACCAGCGTGTTCGTGTGCCGAATGCGGGCGAGCAATTCGAGAACGTGGGGATTGAGAATTCCGGTCTGCAGCATGGCGTGAGTTTCCTGGTTTGATTCCATTCGTCAATCCGCTTTCAAGACGGCCACTGCGGATGCATCGACTGCCGGAAACGCGACGGCGGGACGTGGTGGACGGATTTGAAAACCCGCGAAAAATGAAACGCATCCTTGAATCCCAAGGCCGCGGCCACCGACTTCACCGAAGCATCACTCTCCAGCAGAATCCGCGAGGCATACTGCATCCGCAGGCGAGTTAGAAATTGATAGGGGCTCTCGTCGTGGTACCGCCCGAAGAGCCGGCAGAGATACGGCGCGTCCACATCGCAGGCTTTCGCGATGGCCTCCAGGGTGGTGACCTCGATGAAATTGCGCTCAATGAAGTCCTTGCCCCGGGCATACGTCGCGTAGGCCACGGTATCGGTGCTGACGGGATCCGCCGCGTCGTCCCGGCACATGAGTAACAACTGCCGGGTCATCGTCGCACACAAGGGACCGGCGAGCCGCGACTTGCGGATGCCGCGGTCGATCAGCGTATCGAAAGCCCGCCGGATCGACTCCCCCTTCGCACAACGCGAAATGAATCCGGGCCCGATGTCGTACTGCTCAAGAAACGCCTCCACCCCCGTGCCGGTGAAACCCACGAAATACTTGGCCAACGGCGCGACCGGCGAGGTCTCGATCCGGTGCGGCACCGAGGGCCCGTAGGTGAAAAAACTCCCCGGCACCAATTCCGCTTCGGTATCTCCCAGCCGCAGCGTCCCCGCGCCATGGCTGACCCACTCGAGTACAAACCACGGGAAATCCCGGCGATCGATCCGATAGTCCGCCGCACAACGCTCAAAGCCTCCGAAAACCACGCTGAAATCCTCGTCCTCGTCCGGATCCAAAAAAAACAACCTCGACGACTCCACCTCTTGCGAGATGAACGAGGTGGCGGCTTGGAGATCTTGCATGCCGCAGATCCAGCGGATTCCCACCTGAAAATCAAGACAATAATATACATCCAATTACAGAATCAGCATGCGAACTTCCTCCTCCACTTCGGAAAAAACGCCAATTCCGCCTCAGGCCGCTTGTTTTCGCAATTCCGGATAAAATCAAGCTGACAAATCCAGATCTACTGCCATAAGTCGACCGCAGCAAGCTTCAGCCAACCGAGAATCATGAAAAACTCATCCTATCCAAAAATCGGCATTCGCCCAGCCATCGACGGTCGCCTTGGCGGCGTCCGTGAGTCCCTTGAAGAGCGCACCATGCAGCAGGCGCACGCGGTCGCCGCGCTGATCGCTTCCGAGCTGCGCTATCCGGACGGCACCCCCGTCGAGTGCGTCATCGCCGACACCTGCATCGGCGGCGTGAAGGAAGCCGCCGATTGCGCCGACAAGTTCAAGATTTCCAATGTCGGCGTTTCACTCACTGTTACGCCATGCTGGTGCTACGGTTCGGAAACGATGGACATGGACCCTCATGTGCCGAAAGCGGTGTGGGGATTCAACGGCACCGAGCGCCCCGGCGCGGTCTATCTGGCAGCGGTCCTCGCCGGTCACACGCAAAAAGGCCTGCCAGCCTTCGGGATTTACGGCAAGGACGTGCAATCCGCCACCGACACCGAGATCCCCGCCGACGTCCGCGGCAAGCTCCTGTCATTCGTCCAATGCGGCCTCGCCGTCGCCCTGATGCGCGGCAAGAGCTACCTCTCGATGGGCGGCACTTCGATGGGCATCGCCGGCTCGGTCATCGATCCTGCGATGTGGGAAAAATGGCTCGGCATGAGGGTCGAAGCCATCGACATGACCGAGTTCGTCGGCCGCATGAGCAAGGGCCAATACGACCCGGTAGAATACGAGAAAGCCCTCGCCTGGGTGAAGGCCAACTGCCCGGAAGGAAAAGACTACAACTCCCCTTCCACCACCCGCAGCCGCGCACAAATCGACAAGGAATGGGAAGACAGCGTGAAAATGGCGCTGATCGCCCGCGACCTGATGGTCGGCAATTCCAAGCTCGCGGAAATGGGGCTCGGCGAGCAAGCACACGGCCACAATGCGATCGTCTCCGGCTTCCAAGGCCAGCGCCAGTGGACCGACCATTTCCCTAACGGCGATTTTCTCGAAGCCATTCTCAACTCCTCCTTTGACTGGAATGGCAAGCGCGCCCCTTACATCGTCGCCACCGAGAACGACGCGCTCAACGGCGCGGGGATGCTCTTCGGCCACCTCCTCACCAACACCGCCCAAATCTTCGCCGACCTGCGCACCTACTGGAGCCTTGAGGCCATCGAAACCGCCAGCGGCAAGAAAGTCAGCCACCCGCTCATTGGCGACGGCATCCTCCACCTGATCAACTCCGGCCCGGCCGCGCTCGACGGCACCGGCGAGCAGCAAACCGGCGACGGCACGGCCACCATGAAACCGTTCTGGGAGATCTCCGACGCGGAAGTGGAAAAATGCCTCAAAGCCACCACCTGGCACCCGTCCATCACCGAATACTTCCCCGGCGGCGGCCTCAGCACCCGCTATCGCACCCGCGGCGGCATGCCCGCCACCATGATCCGGCTCAACCTCGTCGGCGGCATCGGCCCCGCCCTGCAAATCGCCGAGGGCTACACCGTGGATCTACCAGACGACGTCCACAATGCGCTCGACCAACGGACCAATCCCACCTGGCCGACCACTTGGTTCGCGCCGATTCTCACCGGAAAGGGCGCCTTTACCAGCGCCTACGAAGTGATGAACCACTGGGGAGCCAACCACTGCGTGATGACCTGCGGCCACGTCGGCCACCTTTACCTCACACTCGCTTCGATGCTGCGAATCCCCGTTTACATGCACAACGTCACAGAGGACCGCGTCTTCCGTCCGAGCGCCTGGACCTCCTTCGGCACCGCCGATCTCGAGGGCGCGGACTTCCGCGCCTGCGCGAACTACGGCCCGCTTTACGGAAAAATCTAGTCAGCCCGTTGCAAAACCCGTCCTATTAATCCAACAAAATCCCATCTCCATGAACAAAACAGGCATCTTCACATCACCTGAAGGCAAAAGCTACGTCGTCACCTTCGCCCTCGTCAGTTCGCTGTTCCTCCTCTGGGGGTTCTGCAACGGCATGATCGACGTGATGGACAAGCATTTCCAACAGGAACTCCACCTCACGCTCGCCCAATCCGCGTGGGTCCAGTTCGCCCATTACCTCGGCTATTTCCTGATGGCGCTGCCTGCCGGTTGGCTGGCTAACAAACTCGGCTACAAGGGCGGCATCATCGCCGGCCTCTTGATGGTCGCGGTCGGCGGTTTCTGGTTCATCCCCGCTACCAAGATCGCCACCTTCCCGGCCTTCCTGCTCGGCGTTTGTGTCATTGCCTCCGGTCTCACCTTCCTGGAAACCGTCGCCAATCCCTACTCCACCGTTCTCGGCCCGAAACGATACGCAGCCACCCGCATCAACCTCGCCCAGTCCTGCAACGGCATCGGATGGATCTTCGGCCCGATCGCCGGAGCCCAGTTCTTCTACGGTCAGGATGCCGCAGGCAAGAGCACTGGCTCGGACACACTCTGGATCCCCTACGCCGCGATCGGTGGCTTCGTGCTCGTGCTCGCGGTGATTTTCTCATTCTGCAAGCTGCCGGACATCAAGTCCGAAGACGAGTTCCACCTCGACGACACCGACAAGTCCGTCGCTTTCGCGCCCCCTGCGAACCGCGGCACCGCGCTTCTGCTCCTCTGGCTCAACCTCGTCGTTCTATCCGTCGCCATCGGCATGATCATCTCCGCCTTCGTAGCGATCCCGTCGGTTTCCGCTGCGATCGGCCTGAGTGAAAACCAGGCGCTCTGGTATGCCGCCGGCGCACTGTTAGTGGCAGGCAGTCTGGTATTCGCCGCCAAGAAGAACTCCATCACCAACCACAGCATCTGGAGCCACCCGCACTTCTCGGGAGCCACCCTCACCCAGTTCTTCTACGTCGCCGCCCAATGCGGAGTCTTCGCCTACTTCATCAACTACATGACCTCCCAGATCCCCGCCGTTCCGGATGCCTGGAAAGCGGGCTCGTTCGGCAACTGGTTCGAGATTCACAAGAGCGGGATCCTCGGCCTCAGCGACAAGGGTGCCTCCACCCTCGCATCGGTCGGCTTCATCTTCTTCCTCGCCGGTCGCTTCATCGGTGCCGGACTGCTGAAAAAATTCGCCGCTCACCACATCCTCGCGATCTTTGCCGTCGCGGCCGCCGTCTGCAGCGCTCTTGTTTTCCTCAAACTCGGCTGGTTGTCCGCCATCGCCCTTTTCCTGAGCTACTTCTTCATGTCCATCATGTTCCCGACGATTTTCTCGCTCGGCATTCATGGTCTCGGTGGGCGTGCGAAAAAGGCCTCGTCCTTCATCGTCATGGCGATCATGGGCGGCGCGATCATGCCGAAGCTCATGGGCCACATTGCCGACGTTCACGGCATGTCGGCGGGCTTCATCGTCCCACTGGTCTGCTTCGTGTTCGTCGCCCTCTACGGATTCTCATGGAGCAAGCTCAGCGGCACCGCAGGAGTCATTGGCACCGACGTGAGCCGGGGCCACTGAGCCTCAGCCGCGGATCATGGCCCGGTCGAGCTACCCATCCAGTTGCTCGCGGTGAGCCGGGAGACCATGTGATTTCCTGTCGCTTGGATCGGCCATGAGAATTGCGCGGATTGCACATCTCCCCCCGCTGACTTGGCTCGCCAGCATCGTGGCGGCCGTGGTCCAGGTGATGAGATCCTGGAATTTGTTGGACGATGAATTTCGGCGACGAGGTCAGGGCGGACCGGGGAAACGTCCATTGCAAGCCGGACAGTCCCGGGCCGACGGAAACGGTCCGGTTTCACACCGGCAAGGGCGGCGTGGCAATGGTCACGGCCAATTCGTTCGAAACGAGACTTTCCAACCCCGTGTTGCCGATGGCACTGACGACGAAATAGTAGGCCTACCCGTATTCCAGTCCACTGACGGGATACTGAAAGGCAGAACCCACATCATACGATGTGGTGTATACTTGACTCTGAGTTCCCATCTGGACCCGATAAGTCGCCACCGAGGAATCGGGAACCGCGTCCCATCCCAGAGCGAGGGTGTGAAGCGTCACAACCGGCGCTGGCGTCGCAGTGGTAAAGACAAGCTCCGTGGAGAGCGGGCTTTCCAGCCCCGTGCCGCCGACTGCGGCGACGGCGAAGTAGTAGGTTTTCCCTGACTCCAACCCTGCACCGGGATAGCTGATTCAAAGGCCGACTTCGAATGTCTGAGTATATTGGTGACTCGCCACCCCCACGTGGACCCGACAGTCCGCAAGGCCGGTTTCCGAATTCGCATTCCATCCCAAGGTCACCGTCTGTGGTGACGGCGTCGTCGCGGCCTCCGCGGGATGCACCCACAGTCCGCCCGCTTGTCGGCTATTTTCGTACATCGGATCACAAAAGACCCCTTGCACCACGCCAATCCGCACGAATGAAAGCTGGATCAACCCGCCACGCGTCGTCCATCTTCCGCGCATGACTGCCGCCGCTGCTGGATTTTCGATGCCTCCCGAATGGGCGCCCCAAGAGGCGGTTTGGCTTTCATGGCCCGTCGAAGATCCGCGCCACTGGGGCGGTGCCAAGCGCGAGATGATCTGGGCGAAATTCGCCGAAATCGCCGCAGCCATCTCTCGCTTCGAGCTCGTGCGCATCAATGCGCCAGCCGCGGATCACGCGGCCATCAACGCCGCCTGTAACCGCGCCAAAGCGGTGCCCGAGCGCATCGAGCTATTCGACCACCCCCATAACGACGTCTGGTGCCGCGATCACGGGCCGATCTTCGTCAAGCATGCGGAGACACGCGAAGTCGCACTCACCGACTGGGATTTCAACGCCTGGGGCGGCAAATTCCCGCCTTGGGACCAAGACAACGCCATCCCGGGCCGCATCGCCACCTCGCTCGGCAAACGGGCCTTCAAAGGCGGAATGATCCTCGAGGGCGGCGCCATCGAGGTCAACGGCGTCGGTCAACTTCTCACCACCGAAGCCGTCCTGCTCAATCCCAACCGCAACCCCCTGCTCTGCCGCGAAGAAATCGAGCAGCGTCTCCGCGATGGACTCGGCGTTTCGGAAATCCTCTGGCTCAAGCAAGGCATCGAGGGCGACGACACGGACGGCCACATCGACGACCTCGCCCGCTTCATCGATCCACAGACGATCCTCGCCTGCATCGATCGCAATGCCACCTCGCCCAACCAACGCATCCTCGCAGACAACTTGGCGGCGCTGAGAGCCTTCCTCGGCCCGAATGGCCGGGCCTTCGAGGTCTTGGAAATTCCCCTGCCCGAAGCCTGCGAAGTCCCCGGCTGGCGACTCCCCGTGCTTCCCGCATCCTACGTCAATTTCCTCATCGTGAATGGTGGCGTGTTAGTCCCCACCTTCCGCCAGCAGAAAAACGACGACCGCGCGCTCGGCATGCTCCGCGAGCTGTTCGGAGACCGCGAGATCGTCGGCATCGATTGCCTCGATCTCGTCGAAGAAGGCGGCACCCTGCACTGCATTTCCCAACAGCAGCCCGCGTGATGGACTGCGCCACTTGAGCCACTGGTAAAATCGACACACCCGCCCCGGAGAGGCCGCCGGTCCAAACGCGCCGAATGCCGCACGATGCATCATTCATTCGCGAGCCATCTACCACCGTCCGGCACCCACATCCGCACCGTCCAAACCATTCTGGACCCGCCACCGCGGAAACCACGATTGCACGGGCTGCTTGAATCCGCCCCGCTTGGTTCTCGTTCCAAACGCGCGCTGAATGCGAGTGAACCAATCCTCCCGCTTCTTCGGCCATGTTCCGGATGATCGCCATGGGCCACCGGCCTGCTAACGATACTTCCCGCAAGCTGAAAAAGCCGATGGCACACGCCATCGGCTTTTTCCGGTTGGTTGCTATGGGAAACTCCTAGTTCTGGCCTTTCGGACCGGCAGGCATCT
>JAYWDF010000595.1:0-4842 GCA_043779985.1 Akkermansiaceae bacterium
GTTCTGTCCGATGCAAACCAGCTTCGACGGCCGCTCAATCGGCGGGCCCAGCCTCGCCAATGGATCCACTTCCCCTCCTCCCGGACAACCGTCCGCCACCCACTCGCCCAGTGCCTCGATACCACCCATCGCGAAAAAGCCTTCGTCGTAATCATTGAACTCAGCGCTCGCATCGATTCGACGCCCATCCGCCAATAGAATTCCCGGCTCCTCGCGCCCCTCTTCACCAAACCGAATCAATTTCATACGTGCAGTGTAGCAAAGCCCTCAGGATTGAAGAAACCGAATCTTAACACAGTCTACCAACCCCAAAAATGGGCCAAAAAAGAAGCGGCCCGACTGATCATCACTCCTAGGAAAAACCCATTAACCCGGGAGGCATCTCAGTCGGACCGCCTTGCCTTGCGACGCGGAAGACTTACCACCCTCCGCCCCATCCGGCAAGAAATAAGTTCCAAAAAAGAAAACTTTTTTGATCCGGCGCGCCCAGCGCCCTCGAAAAATCCGCAACCTCCTGAAAATCAACACAAACAAAAAAGCGGTCCGGCTGATCATCCCCCGGGAAAAACCCATTAACCTAGAGGCATCTCAGCCGGACCGCCTAGTAGTGTCGCGACAGATGAATTAAAGCACCCTTTATGCCACGATGGCAATCCTTATTATCAGCACGACTTCGGCCCTCAGATATAATCGGCGATCAAAATCATAAACCACTCATTATAAAATGATAGCGATCCAAGTCACGACTCCCTGGTCGATCGGAAAAATGACTGCCAGCCTGCCAACTACCCCAAAAAGGCTGACATCGCCCTACCGTGGCGTTGGCGAAAATGACAACTTCGCTCCAGAGATGCCCAAAGAATTGCAATTCCTGCAAGGACCAGTTCCGCAGACGCCCTCATCGCGTCACAACCACTCACCTACAAAACGACGCCGGACGACGGCAGGCTGAATCCGGACTTCCGACAAAACATCGCTGCTCACGGCTGGATAGCAGGGTGCGACTCATGCTTATCGCCAAGCTGCCACTATCAAGAACCCAGCTCCTCCTTGCCCTCCACTGCGTTAAGCAGGATTCGCAGGGCTCCGCCGGAAATCCAGATTTCATAAATCAAACAGCCCAGTGAGATCGCCATCAGGCCCAGCGCCGTGAGGAACGCAGTCACCGCCACGATTTGGAATTTCCCGATCACGCTCAGCATGGCAATCACGCACAGAAAAAGACTCATCGCTCCGAACATCTGCATGGTGCGGATCAAGGTCAGTCGCCGTCTGAGGTTGTCGATCTGCGCCCGCAGGGTCGGGTCCCCTTTCTCGAGCCAGTCGCTGTGAAGTGTCCGGATCAAAGCCGAAAGATGAAGAAACCGATTCGTGTAAGACAAAAACAGCAAGCTGATGGCTGGAAATAAAAGGGCTGGCGTGTTAACCTCGAGCGTCATGCCCAAGCATAGTCAGGAACCGATCCGGGGATGAAGCACCGAGTCTGGATTATTGGATTGAATATTTGACCCGCTCACATCGTCGTTTATCCTGTGCTCGGAGCTTTCGAAATTCCTTGATCTGCTCTGCCGCACGGCTAATGTCTCAACAACCTCATAACTCCATGAAAAAAGTAATTGTTACCCTCACCAGCGCCGTTATGGCGATCGCCTTGTCCAACTGCGGCGCCCCTGCCGGCCCTAACACCCAGCGCGGTGCTGCTACCGGAGCCTTGGGTGGCGCGGTCCTCGGTGGAATCGTGGGTCACCAGTCCGGACACGCCCTTGAAGGTGCCGCGATCGGCGGTCTCGGCGGTGCTGCCATCGGCGGTGCCTACGGCAACGCCCGCGACCAAGAACAGTACGGTCGTTACTAATATCCGCTTTTTTCCGTCACTCGGGACGTCCAGCTTCTGGACGTCCCGTTTTTTTTGGATGAAAACGGCTCCGCAGCCCTCCCATGCGGGAATACTTCACTCCTCACTTCTACCATGCACCGCGTTTTCCTCGTCCTCGTCGCCCTCTTCACGAGTGCGCCCGCCAACGCTCAGTTTGAGAAAGCTTTAGGTAAAACCGCATCGGTTGCCAGCTTGCACTCGGAAGAGCGGATCATCGCTCCCGGAAAATCGTTCACGGTGGCTCTCAAGCTCAAGCACCCGGACGGCTGGCACAGCTACTATCTACACTCAGGCGGCGTCGAGCTACCGCCGGCGATCGCATGGGAACTCCCGGCAGGCTTTACTGCCGGACCGATCCAGTGGCCCGTGCCCGCTGTCAAAGACGGCTACTCGGGGAAAAGCTTCGTCTATCTGGGCAGCCCGGTTTTCCTCGTGGAAATCACTGCCCCGGCCTCGCTCGAGCCCGGAAAATCCGTCACCCTGACAGCGAACGCCACGTGGCAGATTTGCGAAGACAGCTGCATCAACGAAAACAAAACACTCGCCCTGACACTCCCCGTCGCAGAAGTTGCAGAACGGGATACGGAGGAGGCCGTGTTGTTCACGCAGGCCCGTGCAAGCCAAGCCATGCGGAACCCATCCGTGAAAACCGCCGCCACCTCGGATGGAGGTGATATTCAACTGCGCGTTGAGCCCGCGACCGCGATCAAGGGCGAGCCCTTCGACTTCATTCCAAACCAAGCGTTCGTCCAGCCCGCCAGCGCCGGTGGCAGGATCACCCGAGACGGCGATGCCTGGTTGATCCACCTCAAGCGCGCCAAGAAGGACGGGTTTGACACCGCCATTCCCCAAGGCAAATCATTTTCAGGAATCCTCGTCGGATTTGAATCCATTGAAATTCCTACCGCGCAAATTGCCAGTCCACCCGCACAGTCGCTGCCTTTTGCCAAGTATCTACCCATTCTCGGCGGCATGATGTTAGGCGGTTTGATCCTCAACCTCATGCCCTGCGTTTTCCCAGTGATTGGTTTGAAAATCATGGGCTTCGTCCAGCAAGCAGGGCAGGACCGCAGGAAAATCGCGCTGCACGGTATCATGTTCGCCGTCGGCGTACTCGCCTCCTTCGGCGTGATCAGCGGGATTCTCTTCGCCGCCCGGGCCGCAGCAGTCACCGGGGCGGGCCCCATCGGCTGGGGCTATCAGCTGCAAAATCCGTGGGTCGTCCTGGCCCTCATGCTCCTGATGTTCGTGCTCGCCCTCAACATGTTCGGCCTCTTCGAACTCGGCACCTCCGCCACCTCCGTCGGCGGCTCCTTGCAGTCAAAACAAGGACTCGGAGGCTCGTTCTTTTCCGGGGTGCTCGCCACCATCGTCGCCACGCCCTGCTCAGCCCCCTTCCTCGGGGTGGCGATCGGCGCCGCCATCGCCCTGCCCGCATTCCAGTTCTTCGCCGCCTTCGCGGCGATGGCCATCGGCTTGTCACTGCCCTACTTGATTTTATCAGTTTTCCCGAAATTAATCGATTTCCTCCCGCGCCCCGGGGCGTGGATGGAAAGCTTCAAACAAGCCATGTCATTTTTCCTGTTTGCCACGGCTGGCTATCTGCTCTGGGTCTACGCAGGCCAGATCGGCTTGGATAATTTTCTCGGTCCGCTCTTCGGTCTCACCGGAATCGCGGTGGCAGCCTGGATTTACGGCCGCTGGAATCTGCCCCATCGGCCGCGCCGGACGCGCTGGATCGCCATGGCTCTCACCGCGTTCTTCGCCATCGGTGGCTTCATGCTCGCCAAGCCACCGCACAAATCCGCGTTGGTTTGGGAGCATTGGTCCCAGGAAAGGGTCGATGAATTGACCGCTGCCGGCATTCCCGTTTACATCGATTTCACCGCCCAGTGGTGCGCGACTTGCCAGGTGAACAAAAAGCGGGCCTATAGCGCCGAAGTCATCCAGTTGATGAAACGAAAAGGCATCGTCGCGCTCAAGGGCGACAAGACCAACCCGGACCCCAAAATCGAGGAAAAGCTGCAAGACTTCGGCCGCTCGGCAATCCCGGTGAACGTGCTGATCGTCCCCGGAAAAGATCCGATCGTCACCCCGGAACTCCTCTCGTCCGGTTATCTGAAAGACCTCTTCACCAAGGAAGTTCCTGCGAATGCCGCCCCGGAATAATTGGAGGTTCCTATAAATTTCCATCCATGGGGCGTGCAATCGGGATGATTTTTGCCAAACCCACCCCGTGCGATGCCCTTCAACGCACGGCCTCATTTGAGCACCAATGTTCCACAAGCGCGATCTCGTTATTGAGACCGGCTCCGAACAGTGCTTTTTGCGGCTCCCGCCGCGCCGTCCACCCAACACCTCTCACGAAGCAGCCCGACTCGGAGAAACTACCAGACTCGACATGATCGCCCACGACCGCGAACCCACATCGAGTTCTAATCAACAATCAACCTCAGCCACCATGCTCAAAACCTACTTCGGCCTCACCGCCCTCCCCATCGCCATCGACCACCAGCAAGGGCACTTGGCTAACCTCAACGTATTGGCGGAGCAATGAACCGGGTCTTGAGAAGTGCTTCACGCTCCACGTCCGACCCCGGAGATGGACAATTCGGCCGCTCGTTCGGAGCCTCTGCTCCATGCTTGAGCCTTCTGAGAAAACTTTCGTATTCCACCAACTCCATCCTGCCGTCGTCGTGCTCGATGATCGCGGTCAGGCTCTCGACCCAGTCGCCCGAGTTGAGATAGTGGATTTCGCCCACCTGCTTGTCCTCCGGGGTGTGGATATGGCCGCAGATGATACCGTCGCATTTCTTGTGCCGGGCGAGGTCTTGGAGCAGCTCCTCGTAGCGGTCCACAAAACTAACGGCTGATTTCACCTTGGCCTTCACCCGCTTACTGAGAGAGAAATACTCTTTGCCGCACCACGATCGATAGAGGTTGTAGAAGCGGTTCACGCTGAGAAG
>JAYWDF010000596.1:0-1551 GCA_043779985.1 Akkermansiaceae bacterium
CCTCCGACAGGTGGAGCGGTTCAGGACGCCGGGCGATCACCCGTTTTCAGGAGTAGAAATGGATTTCGTGCCAAGAAGCACACGGATTGCTGGTGAATACGGCGCAGCCCTCACCCTCAAAGGGGGGACCGCAGAGGATGAATGGGGGAACAGGGTGAGCTTCGAGCAGAATACGATTCACAAGAAGTTGATGTTTGGAGCGGGTCTCCCCGCATCGTCGCGACGGATGAAGATCTATCTAACGGTCGTACGCACGGTGAACAGCCCGCGCTTTGAATCCACGGGGTTCAACATCCTGGAAGGGGTGGTGAGCCCGGATGGTTTAAGTGTGGAATTCACTCCGGGGACCGATGCCGCTCGCTTCGGCATTCACAGCATGCCCGTCGGGGCCATCAAACCGACCACACCCGGGTGGTCTGATCCTGCGACGAAGGATTGGAAGCTTTTGACATTTCCTGTCACCGGGGGAAATGATGTTAGCCAGCTGCCATCGATCGAAAACCGAATCGGTAACATCTTCGGCGCGCAGTTCCTGATCTTTCCCGAAGGCAGCGATGAGTCGGACGGAATCACACCGTGGGGCCTGGATGGTGGCGGTGGACAAGGCGGAGAAAAATTCAAGTTCAAGCGGGATGTCACCTGGCTCGGTGCACCCGAAATGCTGCGCCCGGGTGCTAAGCTCCGCGTCGGGATCCATCGCCCGGCGAACTCCGACGAGTTGACCTTCGATCTGGAGCTTCCCGAGCAGGTGCGGCAGCGGTGATCCCGCGTTCGTAGCCTTCACGGGCCGGTCGCGACTCGATAGAATTCCTTCACCGGTGCGGCGTTGCCACTGAAGTCAGAGGAAAGCGTGCCGCTGGCTTGGTAGAGAGTGCCGACACGCCGCAAGGTCCACGAGCCGCTTGCCAGCGTGCTGGACGACTCGATCCAATACGGCGCAAAGCGCACTGGCGTATAGCCAAGCTGGCGGGTCGCGTGGTTGTAAACGGGCTTCGCCGGGCCACTGCTCGCGGAGTTGGGGTTGCTGTTCAAATAGAACTCCACCCGGTTTGTAAGACCATCCTTGTCAGGATCATCCTCCGGATTGCGACCCGAGCCGAGTGCTCCAACCGCTGTCGTTCCAAAATTGGCGCTCATCCATGAATCCGGCAGTCCATCGGAGGGTGTGGTGTCGGGTGAAAAACCGACGACGACGCAATTGACGGCGCGGCTCGTGTTGACCCCGTCGCTGAATTGAATCGTAGCTTTGTCATAGTAGGTTCCCGCTTCGATATCGGCATCACTAAGCCGTGGAGCAGTATTGAAGCCTCCCGGTGAAAAGGTGAGAATGGATCCGGACAATGTGAAGCTGCCTCCCCCCGTGGTGCTGCTGATCATACTCGGCGTGAGATCCGTGCCCTGCCGGTCGATCGCACGCAGTTGAATCCGGTTGACGCCCAACACGCCGCTGGGCAGCGCGCCGTAAAACGGATCGGTGGTGACGACCGGAATGATGCGGTCGAGTGCTGACGGTGGGGTGTTAGTCACGGGATAGCCGAACTGGATGCGATC
>JAYWDF010000597.1:0-1550 GCA_043779985.1 Akkermansiaceae bacterium
TTTGCTCGGTTCATGGGCTCACGACAGGAGTGTCCTGGCCGCTTACTGGATTTCGCTGGCGCCGAAGTAGGGGACGAGGGCGTCCGGGATGCGGATGGAGCCGTCGGGCTGCTGATATTGTTCGAGCAGGGCGACGTAGAGGCGGGGCAGCGCGGTGCCGGAGCCGTTCAGGGTGTAGGGGAAGCGGTTTTTGCCCTCG
This sequence comes from Akkermansiaceae bacterium, assembly GCA_043779985.1. Lineage (GTDB taxonomy): Bacteria > Verrucomicrobiota > Verrucomicrobiia > Verrucomicrobiales > Akkermansiaceae > Luteolibacter. The sequence goes on from JAYWDF010000597.1 coordinate 200, forward strand.
GCGTCCTTGAAGCGGAGGCGCATGCGCCGGGCCTGATAGTCGCCGAAGCAGGAACAGCTGGAGACTTCGAGGTATTTGCCGTGGCCGGGTGCCCAGACTTCGATGTCGTAGGTTTTCGCGGAGGAGAATCCGATGTCTCCGGTGCAGAGCTCTATGGTGCGGTAGTGGAGGCCGAGTTTCTGGAGGATGGACTCGGCGTGCGCGGTTAGCTGCTCGAGGACCTCGAAGCCGTGGTCCGGGTGGACGATCTGGACGAGCTCGACCTTGTCGAACTGGTGCATGCGGATGATGCCCTTGTTGTCGCGTCCGGCGGAACCTGCCTCACGGCGGAAACACGGGGTATAGGCGACCATTTTCACCGGGAGTTCACTTTCGGACAGGAGGGTGTCGCGATAGAGGTTGGTGACGGGGACCTCGGCGGTGGGAGCGAGGAAGAGACTGTTGACGCCGTTTTCGTCGGCATCGGTGCCGTACATGTCGTCCTCGAATTTCGGCAGCTGCCCGGTACCTTCCATGCACTCGCGCTTGACGAGGTGCGGAACGATGACTTCCTCGTAGCCGTTAGCGGTCTGGGTATCGAGCAGGAAGTTGATAAGCGCGCGCTCGAGGCGGGCGCCTTTTCCCCGATAGACGACGAAGCCGGAGCCGGCGGTGCGGATGCCGTCGTCCCAGTTGATCAGGCCGTGCTTGAGGGCGAGTTCGACGTGGTCTTTTGGCTCGACGAGAGCTGGCTTGATCCCCCACTCGCGGACGACGGGGTTGGCCGTTTCATCGCTGCCGACGGGGCAGGCTTCGTGGGTGAGGTTGGGGATGTTGAGCAACAGCTCGTTCTGTTCGGCGGCGGCGTCTTCCGACTTTACATCGAGCGCGGTGATTTGCTCGTTGATGGCGCGGACTTCCGCTTCGATGGCGGAGGTGTCCTGACCTTGGCCTTTGAGGGCGCCGATTTGTTTGGAAATGGTTTTCCGCGAGCTTTGGAGCAGTTGCTTGGAAGTTTCCGCGGCACGGCGGGATTCGTCACAGGCGAGCACGTCATCGACGAGTTTCCAATGATCACCGCCCCGGGCTTTGAGGCGGTCTTGAACGGCGGTGGGGTTGTCGCGGATGACGCGGATATCGAGCATGGTGCGGTGACTCTCACGGGCGATGGGGTGGAGAATCAACGCGAATTTTCAAAGAAGTGCCGAGGGCGGGGTGATTCACTCGATGGGCGTGAGCTCGACCTTGCGGAAATGGACTTCGCCGAGCTCGCTCTGAAGGCAGATGGCGCCTTCGGTCACGCTCAATCCAGCGCCTTCGTTCATGAGTCTGCCGTTGATCCAGATCTTGACGTTGTCTCCCTGGCAGCGGA
>JAYWDF010000598.1:0-4838 GCA_043779985.1 Akkermansiaceae bacterium
TGATCCTCTCCGACCCGGAAGGCGCGACAGATCGAAACGATGTCGTCATGGGTCGCTGTCTCGTCGAATGAAATCCCGAGATGGTCTCCGTCGATGCGCCGCAGATTGATCTCCGAAGCCGCGGCGGTTGCCAGGATTGAATCCGCCTTGCCGGGGACTTTCGCGACAATCGTGTCGAAAAACGCTCCGCCTTCGATTTCCACTCCGCCGGCGCTGAGCGCGGCCTTGAGTTCCGCCGCGCGCGCGTGGGTGCCGAGGGCGATGTGCTTGAGTCCTTCCGGGCCATGATAGACCGCATACATCGAAGCCATGACCGCGAGCAGCACTTGTGCGGTGCAGATGTTAGATGTGGCCTTGTCGCGCCGGATGTGTTGCTCGCGAGTCTGGAGCGCCAGGCGGTAGCCCGGCTTGCCGCGCGAATCGACCGACACGCCGATGAGGCGGCCCGGCATTTTGCGCTTCAACGCGTCGGTGCAAGCCATGAACCCAGCATGCGGTCCGCCGAAGCCCATTGGCACGCCGAAGCGCTGCGACGAGCCGATGCAGATGTCAGCGCCGAATTCCCCGGGTGCTTTGAGAACCGTTAGTGCGAGGAGGTCCGCTGCGACGATGGCGGTGGCTCCGGCGGCTTTCGACTTGGTGAAAAATTCCGTAAAGTCGTCGATGCGGCCGCGGGTGTCGGGATACTGCACCAGCACCGCGAAGAGTCCTTCGCAGGCGGCCGGCTCGAAGGTTTCCCAATCGCCGGTGATGACCTTGATGCCGAGTGGTTCGGCACGGGTTGTGACCACGTCGATCGTTTGCGGGTGGCAGCGGTCGGACACAAAAATTGCCGTGCCCTTGGGCTTGCCGGCGAGCGCGAGGCTCATTGCTTCGGCTGCGGCGGTGCCTTCATCGAGTAGAGAAGCGTTGGACACATCCAGCCCCGTGAGGTCGGTGATCATGGTCTGGAAATTCAGCAGCGCTTCGAGGCGGCCTTGGGCGATTTCCGCCTGATAGGGCGTGTAGGCGGTGTACCAACCGGGATTTTCCAAAATATTCCGCTGGATGACGCCGGGCGTGTGCGTGCCGTAGTAACCTTGGCCGATGAATGACTTGAACACGCGGTTTTTCCCCATGATCGACTTCAGCCACGCGAGCGCTTCATGCTCGGAACGGGCGGCGGGCAAGCTCAGTGCGGAATCCATGCGGATGCCGGCGGGGACGGCGGCGTTGATGAGGTCGCCCAGCGAGGCGTAACCGGTTGCGCGAATCATCTCATCACGGTCATTACCAACGGGACCTAAGTGGCGGCTGCGGAAGTCGATGCGGGCGGACATATGGATAGGGGATTGATGGAACCAGACGAACCATTCGAGACGCCCTTTCCATAGTGGAAAATGCCCCCTGCGCAACCCTTGCGCGCCAGAATCTCGGGAATTTCCCGGAATTCTCCCATTGGCGGAGTCCGGAACTGGCTCGCCCGTGGATATCAGCCGGGATCCGGGAGAACCAGGTGCGTCGCATCCCGGATCGCCTGCTTTCGGAGAGTCCGCCGGGCTTCCGTTAGCTTCTTCCACAGGTCGGGGACGAAATCTGCGGTAAATCCATGGCCTTCGAGCCAATCCGAGAGCGTGGCCAGATCGTTTTCATCGCCCAGTAGTTCGGGCAACTCCGCCATCTTCGGGTCGAGCGGGATCGCGCCCTCGGGCAGGAATCCAAGTGCGCCGAGGTAGGCCTTGAGGGCTTTTCGCGCATCATGGAAATCCTCCTCGCCCCGATGATCGAGGTTCCGGCAACGCTTGGCCACTTGCTTGGAGAGTTTCCGAAGACCGCGCCCGAGGCGGTCCGGCAGATCTTCCGCGGGCAGCTCGTGGAGGTTCTTGCGTGCGGCGGACACCCGCTCGATGCACCAGGCGACGGTTTCCAGCGGTGGCCGCCGCGCCGCTGAGTGGGTCTGCTGGTCGAGCAAGGCGACGATCGCCGCAGCGGCGGTGGCATCTTCGTCCCAAGCGAGTTTTCGCCAGGTGTTCAAGCGCGACACCGCATCCCGCGGTCCCGAGAGCAGGCGGCCGATCGCCTGGATTTCCCTCGCCGAGCTCTTGCCGAGTTGGAAAAGGGAAAATCCGCCGCGCAGGGATTTACCCAGCTTGCGGATCGCGTGCACCTCCTCGGCCACGCGGCCTTTCGCGTCGCCCAAGCCATGCAACAGCCGCTCCATGGTGTCGCAGCCATGGACCAGTTGGTCGCTGGCGAATCGCGCGTCTTCGGCTTTCGGGGGGCTCATTGGAAGCATGAAAGCCGAATCCCGGCCACTTGTCAGGGATGTTCTTGTGACGATGTTGCGCTCACTCCACCGCCTTGACCTGCCGGAAAATCCACAGACTGCACAGACTCACGGCGATGGCCAGCCAGCCGAGCCGGTCAAAATGCAGTAACCGCCCGTCGGCGCCCTGGACGATGATGTGGCCGCCCAGGCTTGCGGTTAGGCCGGAGGCGAGGTCGCGCGAGCAGGCCACCAGACTCATGTAGGCCCCGCGTCGGTTGGACGGCACAGCCAAGGAAATCACCGCCTGACCTGGCACGAAGCGACCGCTCGCGAAGGCGAAAAAGCAGCCCGCGAGCAGCAGCGTTTGCCAGACCGGCATGGGCCCGGCGGACGTGAGCAAGCGGATGACCGTGCAGGCACCGGCGACGAGGAACCCATAGATCCGGAAGCGGCCATGCCGGTCTGCCAGCTTGCCGACCAGCGGGCCGGTGAAAATGGTGACCAGTCCACCTGTCAGGTAGATGAGAAACAGGTTCTTCTCCGGCAGGCCGACGTTGCCCACCAGGAAGGGCGATAGAAAAGGAATGATCGTGAAATGGCCGAAAACCATCACCACCATCAGGGCGAGTCCGAGCCAGGCGTTGCGATTTCCGAGGAGTTCCAGAAAGTCGTCCACGGATCTAACCTTGCCGCCGCCGAGGTGGCCGCGCACCGGCGGCAGGATGCGGTAAAGGCCGATCCATACCCCGGCGGCGATCACCGCCACGGCCAGGAAGGGCGCTTCCCATTTCCACCACTGGGCGATTTTCAAGCCGAACGGAACCCCCAGCGCCGCTGCCACCGAGAAGGCCGTCATGATGATTCCCATGCCCCGCGCACGCCGCTCGGAGGGCACCACATCGGCGACGATCGCCATGATCGTCGCCCCGCTAACGCCGCCGAATGCGCCGCAAATCCCCCGCGCCCAGAGCAGGGTCCGGCCGCTGTCCGCCATGCCGCAGGCCAAGGTGCCGAGCGTGAATCCGGCATAACAGAATAGCAGCAGTCGCCGCCGGTCGAAGCGGTCGGTGAAGGGCGCGGCCGCCAACCCGACAATGCCCGCGGTGAGCGCGAACGACGAGATCAGTCCGCCGAACTGGCGCGGGCTGATCGCCAGCTCGCGCATCAACTGCGGGCCAAGCGGCATCATGATCATGAAATCCATGATCTGCGTGAACTGCACGGCGGCGAGCAGCAGTAGGAGGTTTCGCTCGGAGAGGATGGGCTTTTGCAATGTTTCGGGGCTTCCTGCGGGAGATTACCAAGGACGCGCCACGCATCGCACAGGCCGGGGCCGCGTGGCAATTGTTTCACGAGCTTTGAGCATGGATTTCTGATGACTGGTTTTCATTGCTCTGCCTGATCAAGCCGCCTGCCGGGCGACTGTTTCCCATTTTCAAACCCTGGGCCAGCCATTCGACACCACGGCGACCTTGCGAGAACCTCCCTTTCGGGTCTGGATCAGTCTTCCTTCCTCCTCCCCCGGTCGCGTGGATGCGCCCATTCCACCCTTGTATTTTTGGCCGGTCTCATGGAGCACACTCTGGTCCTGAGCGGACCTTCACCCGTTCTGAGTGTAACTTAACTTAGGTAAAGCGGATCTATGCATGCACCAAGTTACTATTCACTTTCCCTGAGTAGTTATTTACCAAGGTCTGGTGGAACTTAACGCGTCACGATCGGACTTGATCCAACTCTAAGCGGACTTTCGCGTAGGCCAAGTGGACTTTCGCGTAGGCCAAGGGGACTTTAGCGTTAGCTGAGCGGACTTTCGCGTTGACGGAGCGGACACTTTCTCCGATAGACGATGATCTCTCGCGCGTCAGGCAGTCCAAATCGAAGCATGAAAGGATTCATTCTCGCACCAAAGGGAACGTTTGCTGCCTTGGGTGGAAAGCCCGCTCACCCTAGCCAATCAAACACTCCCCAACACCATGGACGACTCCGCTCCCGTCGCCGCTAGCCCGGCAATCCCGCTCCTGCCACTCGACAGTGTCCTTGCCATCATTTCCAGCCTACCACGCTGGCGCATCCTCAGCGAGCTGATCAAAGGCGAACCGCTTCCCGTCTACGAGATCGCCGACCGCCTGCGCGCTACTCCCACAGGCATCTCCAAACATTGCGGAATCCTTCTCGAGTGTGGTGTCATCCACCGCGGCTATGGCTGTCTCTTCTCCATCGATCCCCGTTTCGTGGTCCCTGGCAGCCGCAGCCTGGACTTCGGCTTCGCCGTGATCCGCTTGGACCGAATCCGGTGAGATCCACCACCGGGAGCAGGGAATCCGTCCTGCGAGAAGAATCGGCCCTCCGCGGCACAGATCCGCAGTGATCGATTCCTGCCCGCCACTCAGCGGGGCCGGAAACTCGACACCGATTTCCCTCGCCGCCCCTCCGGCCCGCCGATTAGATTCCCGACATTCCATGACGCCTCTCCAAAGCATCCTCGCCACCTACCGCTCGCAGTCCCAGTCCGAGCGCGAAAAGGGCAGCTACTTCGAGGAACTCATCCGCACCTACTTCCGCTACGAGGCCACCTACGCCGACCTTTATT
>JAYWDF010000599.1:0-4834 GCA_043779985.1 Akkermansiaceae bacterium
GAGGTTGCCGGTGAGATTGCGGATGAGTTCGGCATTCGCATTCCACATCGCCTCGCCGCCGGTGGGGTATCCGTCCACGCTGGGGCCCAAGTCACGCTCGGGGAAGCTGCGAACACTGCGGGATCCGCCGTTGAACAAGCGTAAATCGATGGGCAGTTCCGTGCCATCGCCCGAGGGAACGATGATCCCCCACTCGCCGCCGATGCCGAGCTGAGTGTCCGAGCTGATCTTGTGATACCAACCACCGGTGAGGCCGGCCTTCGCGTAAGTGGTGGATAGATCACCGATGGCGGCACCGATTTCCAGAGGAAGCTCCAAGTGCCAACCGCCCTTCGGTAAAATCGCGCTGTCGCGGAAATCCAGAGCTTGGGTGAGGCGCAGTCGCGGCTGGGTGTAAACAGTCTCACCAAGCGCCGCAGCGGGCAGGCCGTCCCCGTTGAGATTGATCACGGAATATCCGGCGAGGAGGTCGAGTGTATAATGATCACCCAGCTTCCACGTGGTTTTGCCTTCAAGGCCGGATTCAAACGAGCTGTAACCCTCGCGGCCGTAAACAAGCGCATAAATGCGCGCCGTCGCGGAGACATCGCTGCCAAAGAGCCAGGGATCCGTGAGGCGGGTTTCACCTAACACTCCACGCGAGCTGAACTCGAAGCCGGTGCTGAAGCCGAGAAGCTGTCCCATGAGATTCCGGTCGGCATAGGCGGTGCGCAGGATGAAACCCTGATAGGAATCAAAGCCGGCGGCGACAGTGATTTCACGCGCTTTGGCTTCGTCGAAGTGCAGGGTTGCATCAATCCGGTCACCGGAGACCTCATGCGTCTCCACGCGGACGGAGGAAAACGCGCCGGTAGCGAGGAAGCCACGCAGCCGCTTGTTCATGGCAGCCTCATCATACCACTCGCCTTCCAAGCTCTTCATGCGCCCCGCAATGCGCCCGGGATGAGTGCGCTCAAGGCCCTCGATGTGGACTTCGTTGAGGCGAACGCGTTTTCCGAGATCGACGTAGAATCCGGGAATGAATCGCGGGGCATCGAGCGTGCGGGCCATGGTGATTTTCGCATCCGGATAGCCCTTGCTGATGAAGGCGTTCTCCACCGCGAGGCGCATGGCATTGAGATTTCCGGTGGTGGCCTTGCGCCCGACGAAGGGCGTCACCGCCAAGCGCGACTCAACCACACCGCGACCGTCCGGACTCTGGATCTGCACATCCGCGATGCGGTGGATCACGCCAGGACTCACGGCGATGGTGAGCAAGACGACACCGCTCGCAGGATCATTGACCCGCGTGGTGATCGCGGCTTCCGCCCCCCAATAACCGCCGGCATTGAGTTCCTGGTGGATGAAGGACAAACCGGTCTCCACGTCTTCCTCGCGAAACGGAGGATCACCGGAGGAAATCGGGCGATCTTTCTCGGCAGGCCGGGCATACAACTTGGCTAGCTTCTTCGCCTCCGCAGGCGGCACGCCAGTTACCGTAACAAGCCCTAGCGAAAGCCTCCGACCTTCGCGCACGGTGAGGAGAATTTCCGAGCGGCTCATGATTTTCCAATCCACTTGGACGTCGGCATAACCATCCTTGCGTAAAACCTGCCGGACGAGGAACGCCGCATCATCGGCGCGTGAGGTGGAGGCGTCACGGGCCCGGACATGCTCGAGGCGACCGCCCATCAGCTCGAGCACCTGGCCTTCGCTCTTGCCCTTCATCCCCGCGATGCGGACACGCGTCTCCGCTGCGGCGAACGACGCCGAAAACAGGAGCATGGCAGTGGTGCGTAGCAGAAACATTATCGGAAGGACAAGCGCCAGATGGCGAGAACGCGGGAGTCACCGGTCGCGCCGACGCCGGCGGAAACAAACCAGCGGTCGGTGATGGATAGAGTGGCGGTGGAAAAGGATTCACTCGAATAGGGATCCGCCTCGGCGAGGCTGAAATCGACGCGATCGAGCAATCCTAACAAGGGTCGCAGTTGCTTCCCGTAACGGAAGCGCCCGCGCCGCAGTTCCTCTGCGAGAAGCTGCAAGGCCCGGGATGACGCGGCTTGCGGATCTTCAAGCCCCGAGGTGGTGGTGCCGGTGGCGAGCAAGGTCATGATTTCATTCTCCGGCAGCGGCGGATTGGAGGTGAGCACGGTCTGGGGATTGGACGCGCGGCCATAGGCATAAACCGTGACCTGATAGGGCCGCGGCTGGGCGGTGCCGCGGAGTTCGAGAATCGGATCGAAGCCAGACTCCGGAGTGAAAATGGCGGTGCCGGTGCGGACCGCCAAGGTGCTGAACGGCAGCGCCGCGCGAAAATCCTTGATCGTCAGCATTCCGTCCGGCGCCGGATTTCCCATGGTGCCGCGGATGCGGACGCTGCCCGTCACCTCGCCAGTGGCGAAGTTCCCGCGGATGAGCAAGGGCTCCTCACTGCGGACCTGCACATCAAGCCCCCAGCTCCGGAAAGGCTCGGGTATGGAACTGGCCTGGCTCCGGGGCGGATCGAACTTCGGCAAGGCCGCCGCGGATGGCGTGGTGAACGGAGTGCCGATCGGCAGCAGTTCGATATCTCGATAGAAAATACTGTCCACCGCGCCGGCAGTGCCGGAAATGACCGCGCGTTCCCAAGGGCCTTGCACCCGGAGATCGGCATTCGCCCGCAGGATGAGGAAATCATTGCGGACTAACGGCAGGTGATTCCCCCTCAGGCGGAGGTCGATATTCCCCGGCTTGCCTGCGGTGATCGCCAACGACCCATCGCCCTGCAAGGTGCCGCCTGCGACGGTGCTCTTGATGCCCTTGAGAAGGACGCGGTCCATGGCCAGCTCCATCTTGGCGGTAATGCCCTCGAGGGCGGGGAAGCGATCCTTGATGAAACGCAGTCCGCCACCGCTCAGATCGAGCGCGCCCTTGATCTCGGGCTTGCCGAATTTGCCGCCCATCACGACGTCGCCCGTCACGATCCCGGTGATCTGTTCGGCTGCGGGGACCAGCGTGCTGAAGCGCGCGAGATCGAGCCGGGGAAGATCGATGCGGCCCTCGATCGTTTCATCCTTCAACCGGCCGGGTTCGCGCGCCCAAACTGCGGGCCGGAATGGCATGGACGCCCGAATCACGGCGGGTGCCAAATCCGGGGCGGTCGCCGCTCCGTCGAGCCGCAGTTGCCCGTCGCGCCCGATGAGCACCAGTTTCAAATCGGCGGGTGGCAGCTTCGGTTGGCCCGGCGAGCGGAGATCGCGCGCTTCCAATTTCGCGTCAAGTCGCGGCTCGGAGTAGGTTCCGCCAACCTGGATTTCCAGCTGACCGGTCGAGCGCGGGTCGAGTCTCTCCAGCGCCGGCAGCCAGGGCTTGAGCAAGCCAAGCGAGAGCACCCGGGAGTGAATGGAGATGGCGACGGGCCGCGCGTCCTGTGCGAGGGTGTCGCGCCATTTCGAGAAATCCGCGGGCACCGGCAGACTTGCCTTACCCTCGGCGAGATCGGTCTTGCCATCGCTCCAGAGAAAATGCCGGAGCTCCAACAACCCGTTAGCGAGGGTTGCCTCGACGGCCACCGTCTGCTCGTTCATTTGAAAACGCAGTCCGCTGGTTTCAAAACCCGCGGGCCAGTCGTAACGGACACCACCGATGGCGGTGACCGGCGGTGCCTCCTCACGCGACCAAGTCCCCTGGGTCAGGGCGAGCTCGCCCCGGTGTTTCCCTGACTTCACCTCGCCGCTACCGGTCCATTTCCCGGTGAGGTCTGCAACGCCTCCGGGTTTCACCTTCACGATGGCCAACCACCGGTCAATGCGGTTGCTGGAGAACTCGTCCAAGTCAATGGTCGCTTGATAGGTGGACGGTCCGGGTTGATAGACGGACGTGCCTTTCAGCCCGTCTAGAACGAAATCCGCGGTAATGGTCTGATCACGGTTCCAGTTGGCTTTGAGCGCGACTGGGGAGGCGAGCTCGCGGTCCCGCGGCTTCATGACCAGATCAGTCGCTACCGAGTCGATTTGGTTAGCGACAACCGCGATCTTGAAAGTTCCGTCCACGGTCGACGGCGGGATGGGAGCTTCAGCATCGATCATGGGAACCCGGGGCGCCAGGTCCCGCAGGACGCGAGGGACATCCGCGATGTTGAAATGCCCCTGAGCCGCGCCAAGAGTGAGGCTGTTTTCCCCACGGGTGACCGGGGCCGCAGCATCCAGCGAGAACTCGCTTCCCAACATCCGCCCGTGCGCGGCGAGGGTCGATTGCGCATCTGCCAGCGTGACGTCGACACTCAACTCCGGCGCAGTCCAGTCCTGCCAGGTGAAATTCTCCAACAGCAACCGGACAGCACCGGTTGCGGCCTTGGGATTGGGTAGAAGCTGATCCACTTCGACCGCCAGCGAGGTCAGCCTCCCGGTGGCGGGAAAATTCAGGCCGAAGCGCTTCGCCGCCGGCCCAACTTGCAAGCGCCCCTCGCGGAGGTCGATTTTCGCCGAGGTGAAGCCGGGCGCGCTGGTCACGACGAATACCGCCTCGTCCAGATGCACCTCCCCCTCCACCGATGGCTCACCGCCCGCGGGAAGCTGCATGACGAAATCACGGAGACTGACACTCGGAAAGGGGTCAATGCGGGAAACCGAGAGATTGGTTTCGTTCCATGCGAGGATCGCATTCTGGGCCGGCCACTCGCGGCCTTCCGCATCCGTGATGACGCCCAAGTTGAGCGTTAGATCGTCGCTCCCTTGCAAATGGGTGAGAGTGCTCGCCGCGAGCCGGAGCTCTTGCTTGCCATCCCGAGCGGCCGCCAGGGTGATGTTTTTGACGTCCAACTTGAGAGGAATCACATCGCTCCGCAATGAGCGCAGGGTTGCCACCAATTTCT